>DASWYM010000545.1:0-5126 GCA_036404975.1 Chitinophagaceae bacterium | reverse complement strand
CGCTCCTGCCGCCGGCCCTGCACTCGCGCTTCACCCTTTTTCACCACTACCATTTCGGCGGCTATGCCAAGTGCCCCCCCGAACTGATCCACTTTATGAACCGGTGGTTCGAACAAACCGGTATCCCCTCGGATTTTGTGTACACGGGCAAGCTCTTTCATGCAGTCGACGACCTGGTAGGGAAAGGCTATTTCCCGCCCGGCAGCCGCCTCCTGGTAATCCACAGCGGGGGTCTGCAGGGGAACGCTTCCCTGCCCAAGGGACCGTTAATATTCCCCTAGTTTTTACCCCTCTCTGCTATATTTGCACCTATCTGTTCACCGTCAGCAACTCTGTCTTTATGAAGAAATGGTTTCGTTTCGTGTGGTTGGGCATTTTCCTGCTCACTGGCTCCGCTTCCTTCGCCCAGGACACCCTTCCCAGGTTCTCGGTACGTAATGTTGGCAACAACCGCATCATCCTGGGCTGGACCAACCAGTTTCCGACGATAAAACAGATCTCTATTCAGCGCTCCTTCGACAGCCTGCGCAAATTCACCACCATCCTGAGCGTGGCCGATCCCAAAGCCGTACAAAACGGCTTTGCCGACACCAAGGCCCCCGCTCCCAACATGTTTTATCGCCTCTTCTATGTGCTGGAAGGCGGCAGTTTCTACTTTACTGAAGCCAAAAGACCCGTGCTCGACACGGCCAAAGCGGTAGCGGTGGTGGTAGAAAAGCCAAAGATGGACACCCCGGTAGTGGAAAAGCCCCGCGGGTATGTACCCTCCTCCTATGTGTTCACCAACCGCAACGGGTACGTCTACATTAACCTGCCCGACGCCACCCGGAAGGACTACAGCATTAAATTCTTTGAAGACAACGGCAGCTTTCTTTTTGAGTTAAAGGGTATCAAGCAGAAGGCCCTCACCCTCGACAAGGCCAACTTTGTGCACGCGGGCTGGTTCCATTTTGAGCTGTACAACGACGAAAAGCTCGTCGAGCGCCATAAGTTCTACCTGTCCAAGGACTTCTAGCCCTCCACCAGGCGCACATCAAAGACCTTTTCGAAGTTGCGCTTCAGTCGCTCTTTCACTTCTTCCATAGCCACTTCGCGGCCCAGCTCTTCTTTGATGGAGGTCACTTTCTTGTTCTGTATCCCGCAGGGGATGATGTAGTTGAAGTAATCCAGGTCGGTATTTACGTTCAGGGCAAAGCCATGCATGGTCACCCAGCGGCTGCACCGCACGCCCATAGCACAGATCTTCCGCTCCGCTCCTTTGATAGTGGCATCGATCCACACGCCGGTTTCACCGGCCGAGCGGCCGCCGGTGATGCCGTACTCCGCCAGGGTCAGGATGATCACCTCTTCCAGGTAGCGCAGGTAGCGGCCGATGTCGGTATAGAACTTCTCCAGGTCCAGGATGGGGTAGCCCACGATCTGCGCCGGGCCGTGGAAAGTAATGTCACCACCACGGTTGGTGTTGAAAAACTGGATGCCCCTGCTTTCCCGCTCCTGCTCGTTGATCAGCACGTGCTCCATCTTGCCGCTCTTGCCCAGGGTATATACCGGCGGGTGTTCCACCAGCAGCAGGTGGTGGCGGGTGGGCAGGCTGGCAGGCGCCACCGGCGCGGGCGACTCATGCACCACCGCCTTGATCTTTAAGTTCTCCTGCAGCAGGCTCTCCTGCTCGTCCCAGGCGGTCTTGTAGTCCATCTGCCCCAGGTCCCTGAAGTGTACGATCTCCTTTTCCATGGACCGCAAAGTTAGGTGTAGTAGTTTATAGTCCATGGTCCATAGACCATAGCAGGGAATTCCGGCAGGGAGCCGCTTACACAGAGACCTGGCTTGTAGCTTGCAGCTTGTGGCTTGCAGCTTACTTTTCCAATCCGGGCCTGTATTTTTGCAGACACATGAGCACAAACGAATTACCGGAGAACAGTCCTGTGGAAGGTGCGGAAACCAGCGACGAGCTGTACCAGCGGTTCCAGTTTTCCATCGACAAAGGCCAGGAGCCCTACCGCATCGACAAGTTCCTGATGAACCGCATCGAGGGCGCCACGCGCAACAAGCTGCAGCAGGCCATCAATGCCGGTATGGTACTGGTGAACGGTAAGGAAGTCAAGCAGAACTACAAGATCAAACCCTTTGATAACATCATTGTTTATTCGGACCTCTCGCCCGAATCCACCGACGTGGTGCCGGAAGAGCTGCCGCTGAACATCATTTACGAGGACGAAGACCTGATGGTCATCAACAAGCCGGCCGGCATGGTGGTGCACCCCGGCAGCGGGAACTATTCGGGCACCCTGCTCAATGGCATAGCCTGGTACCTCCAAAAGACCAACCCCTCCATCACCGAAGAAGTGCTCCCCCGCTTCGGGCTCGTACACCGCATCGATAAGAACACCAGTGGGCTTCTGGTGCTGGCCAAAAAGGACAAAGCCATGCGCCAACTGGCCAGGCAGTTCTACGACCACACCGTCAAGCGGCAGTATATGGCCCTCGTGTGGGGCGACGTGGAAGAAGAAAGCGGCACCATCATCGCCCACGTAGGCCGCCACCAGCGGTTCCGCAAGCTCTTTGAAGCCTACCCCGAAGGCGAGCACGGCAAGGAAGCCATCACCCACTACAAGGTGCTGGAGCGATTTACTTACGTAACGCTGGTGCAGTGCGTGCTGGAAACCGGCCGGACCCACCAGATCCGCGTGCATATGAAGTACCTGGGACACCCCCTCTTTAACGACGACTTCTACGGGGGCGACAAGATCGTGAAAGGCACCATCTACAGCAAGTACAAGCAATTCGTCGACAACTGCTTTGCCATCTGTTCGCGGCAGGCCCTGCATGCCAAGACCCTTGGGTTTACCCATCCCACAACCGGCAAGGAGATGTTCTTTGAAACCGACCTGCCCTCGGATATCGGCAACCTGATCGAAAAGTGGCGGGGATACAGCCAGTCGGTGCTGAGCAAAGGAGCTTAGGGCTAGTAAATAAATTAGCCTCTTTTGAAATCGTAGAGGGTAGCGGTGAACACCCCTCTTTCCCGCTTTTTGGACAACAGGAACCAGTTGCCTGTGTAGCGCAGGGTGCGGGGCACCAGGAACTCCCCTATCTTGGTCATTTCCACCTGCATGTGCACGTCGAAGTCGTAAACGCCGGCATCATAGCTCATATCGTAATTGCGGCCCATGATCTCCATGGTCTTCTGGTTGAACCAGGTAGTGATGTTGTCGAACACCACCTTGCCCCGCTCAAAGCCGGAAAGATCCTCCTTGCGCTGGATGGTGAACACATAGCAGTTCTCCCCGTTCAGGGGCTGCACGTCGATGGAGTAGTTGTAATATTTGGTGATGTCCGAGTCGAACACGTCCATCTTGTCGCCAACAAACGGAATCCCCGGGATCTTCTTACCAGGGTTAAAGAACATCATCTTCAGCATCTCTTTATGCTTCTCCAGGCCCTTTTTGCCATGTACATTGTGCTGCGAGCCACGGACAATGTTGTTTTCGCCACATACCTTTCCCTTGGTAAAGAAAAAAGCAGCATAGAGGTCGGCAGTGTAGTAGTTGTACTCGCGCCGGCGGTCGTAGAAGTCGCCCGTGGTCTTTTCCTGCAGCACCTCCATGGTGCGGCAGCCAGCCGCGCGGGTCTGGCGGGTCTTGCTGTCCAGCGAAGCCTGGATCTTTCCCTTTTTGTCGCGGAGCTGTATGGAGTTCAGCGACGTATAGCCCAGTACGTGCAGGTTCTTGAAGGCTTTGTAGTAGGTGGTGTCGTCCTTGATGCGCTGCAGGAAGCGCGCCACATTGAGGTCGCTGCGCACCACCACTTCGCTGAGGTTCACCATGCGCCGTACTGCTTCCACATCACTTGTATCGTTGTCGCCTTTGACCTGGCCTAAAACAAGAGAAGGTATAAAAAGAAAAGCAGCTATGAGGAACCTCGTCATAGCTGCAAAATAAGAGATTAAAAAGTTATTATTTGTTTAAGAGTCTGCCGGGCTTATCTGCCTCCCCCGGGATTGACCGACCGTGCCAGTGATTTATATTTATTCAACTGCTCCAGCAAGACCCTCCTTTTCTCCGCATCGGACACCGGAACCTTAGTGGGCACGGCCTGGCCACTTTGCCGGGCGCTAATCACTTCCTTTGGCACCAGGAAGCCCCTGTAAAGGGCAACAGAAGGAGGCGTTCTATGGATCCGCGGCACCCTTAGCCCCTCTTCAATTTTCTTCAGCACAAAAGGCGGCTGCCTCCCTTCGGAAGATTGTGCCGTGGCGGTTCCCGCTAATAATACGAGGGAGAAGAAGGTAAAAACCAAAGTCTTTATTAGTGTCTTCATACCTGTATTATTTAACGCTTACCAGCACATTTATCTTACCGGTTCCGGCACCCGTAAAGTCCTGCAAAGCCTTGCCGATCACCTGTCCCACTTTCACTTTATCCAGGTCAGCTTTCATGGCCACACCCGGCAAAGAGGACGTCACCAGCAGGTCGCCCCGCTTGATAGCACCGCCTTCTAAACAGACTTTTGTGGGAATAACCCCAATCACGCCCATCGGCACCATGTCGTCCAGTTGGTCCTGTACCGCATTCTTCTCTGTAAGCAGCAGGCCCGGCTTGGTGGCATATACACCCGCCACCAGGGTGGAGTAAGGCGTAGCCGATTTCTCCACTTTCCGGTCGCTGTTCTGGGAAATAATGAGCACATCACCCGGTTCGTACTGCGCCAGGGTACCCTCCACATCAAAGTATTCGGCCACATCGGCGCCACTAACCTGCGTTCCTCCATTAAAGATCCCCTTACCGGTATGGTCTATCCGCGCTACGTTATTGCCATCCACCTGGAACACGGCCGGGTTGCCGGTACCCGAAGTCTGGCCCACAATCGCATCGCCCCCCGCAGCATTCATGCCCACCACCCCATACCAGGATGGGTTAAGCGTGATGCCCCACACTCCGTAAAAGTTATAACTCAACCCCACCACCGCGGAACCGGTACCTTCTGTAGAAGCATATAATACGTCGCTCCCATTACCGGCATTCTTGATATCAAAATACCCGGCCGCGCCATTAGCACTGGTACCGAATATACCGGCGCTCCCCATCTCCTGGCTGGCGCCATAAACGCCGTAACCCTTCGGTGCA
>DASWYM010000544.1:0-9653 GCA_036404975.1 Chitinophagaceae bacterium | reverse complement strand
CCCAAGGCCGTAAAAGCCAGCTTCAGGTGGGTAGCATCGGGCAGTTGCTTTTTCAGGAACAGGGAAAGACAATCCGTTGGCACCACATCGAAGCCTACGCCTGGCATGATCATTACGCCTCTTTCCTTTCCTGCAGCGTCGTATCCTTTCAGCATCTCGAACACTTCTATATCCCCATTGATGTCGAGGTAATGGGTGCCCGTGCGCAGGCAGGCTTCCACCATTTGCGGGGCGGTGTACTGGAAGGGGCCTGCGGCATGCAGCACCACGTCGTGCTCACTAAGGAGCGCATCCAGCCCCTCGGCATCATTGAGGTCAACCACCCTGTAGGTTAATCCCAACTCACTGGCCAGGGGCGCGAGCGCTTCGGCCCGCCTGCCAGACAGCACCGGCCGAAGACCATTTTGGGCAGCATAGCGGGCTACCAGCCGGCCTGTGTATCCATTGGCACCGTAAAGTAAAAAGGAGTCCTGTTGCATAAGTGGAATTTACTACAAAGGACGCACCAACGCTCCCCATCAGTTTTGGGGAAAGTATAACACCACCACACCTTACATCAGCCTATTTTTGGCGGCTTAACTTTTATTGCCTAACACGTAACACTCCATGTACAAGATCCTGACGGTAGCCGGACTCGCCAGCTTTGAGATCTACGCCGCCATTCCCGCTGGTTTTGCTTTCAACTTATCACCCCTGACCATCCTGGCCGCTACTATAACCGGCGGACTGGCCGGAGTATTCATAGCTGCCTTCCTGGGTGACCGCATCCGCCAGCTTTTTACCCGCAACAGAAAAAAGAGCGAGGAGAAGCCCAAAACCGGCCTGGCCCACCGCCTCTGGAACAAATATGGCGTGATCGGCCTGGGCTTCCTGGGCACCATGACCGTTGGCGCACCGGCTTCCCTGGCTGTCGGTATCAGCATGGGCGCCTCCACCCAAAAGCTGGTCACCTGGTGCTGCCTCGGCGTCATCACCCGCTGCACGGTGTTCACCGCGATTGGCCACTTTGGCGTGCAGATGTTCTAATTGAGGTGAATGGTGAGTGAGAGCACTTACCACTCCAGGGCTTCCACTAATCTGCAGGCTTAGCCCTGCTTCTCCCGCAGATCCGCAATGTCAAAGAACTTGAGAACAGAACACTCTTGCCTATCCACTACAAAGTTCCTCAACCGCATCTGCATGGAGAAGTACTCCAGGTCTATGTGGGTCTATCTTTCCTAATATTTCCTGTTTTGAGTCTATAAGAGTCTTCCACCAACGGTGGTGCTGGTGTGCAGTATTGAATATAACCTTGTCATCCTGGAAGGATCTATGCTCCTTGCTGTGGGGCTGTTCGTATACAGTAGGAACCCGGTCATTAATGCTTCAGCGTAGGCTCCTGCCTTTTCATCAAGAGTCATTCAGCGAATGCCATAGATCCTCCCTGCAGTCGGGACAAGTTGAAAGGCGTTACTGACCACCAACTCTCTGACAGCTGCAGGCTTGGGACCTGTAAAGCCTCTGTCTTAAAAGCATCCGTAAAATCCCTCTACATCAGTGCAATCCGCGATAAAAAAAGAGCGCCACAGCGCTCTCCTAATTCCTAATATAATTCCTCCTGCTCACTCCTCCTCCCTTTCTCCCCCGCGGTCCTCACCACGGCGCGATAGCGTGAAGTCTTCTTTTCCGAACTTATACGTAAAGGATATGCGGAAGCTGCGTACATTACGCCGGCGGAAACTTTCCTGGAAGAAGCTCTCCGTATCATAAACGTTTACATAACGGTAGGAGTTGAACACATCGTTAATGTTGAAGGTGAACGACGCCTTCTTGTCCTTCAGGAAGTCTTTGCGCAGGGCAAAGTCCATCCCGAACTGTGGCTTGTTGTACCCCTGCGCCGTTACCTCGCGGGATTCATATTCACCCTCCAGCTGGAAGCCCAGGTTGCGCAACAGCGGCGGCTTGCTTTCGTCCAGCTTATAGCCCAACTGCAGGTCGGCTTCCCACGTAAAGCCTTCGTTACTCAGGTTAAGGCCCCCCACATCAGCATTCACCTTCCGGTACTGCATGTCGATGGTCGGCGTAATGTCAAAGCTTTTCCCGATCTTATGCTGCAGCGTCAGCTCGGCCCCAAGCCTGTTGGTGCTGCGGGCATTGATGAAAGTGTTCAGGATCGCGTTGGGGTCTATAGCCGCATTATTCAGCTGGCTGTACTGCGCCGTACTGATGGTGTCGCTGTAACGGGTAATATCATCCTGGTTGTTGCGGTAGTAGACCACGCCCAAAAAGGAGCCGCTCTTGTACTTCTGGCTGTAGTTAAACTCAAAGGAGTTGATGAACTCGGGCCGCAATTGCGGGTTGCCTTGCCGCAGGTTTTGCGGGTCATTGATATCAATGAACGGATTGAGCTGCCAGAAGTCAGGACGGCGGATACGGCGGGTGTAGTTTACCTGTAGCTCCACGTTTTCGCTCACCTCCTTAGTCAGGAACAGGCTGGGAAACAGCGCATCAAATAAGCGATCGAAACTATTGGGATAATCATAGCCAAAGGTCTTGGCACTGTCCACCAGTTCGCCTTCAAAACGCGAGTGCTCGGCACGCAAACCCACCTGGTAGGCAAAGGATTTTATCTTATTGGAATACGAAGCATAACCCGCATTGATATACTCTTTGTAAGCATAGTTGTTGCTCAGGGGCAGCAGAATTTCCATTCCGTTGTTTACCGAGAACGATGAGAACAGGCTATGCTGCTGGTTAATAAACGAGCGGGCCCCCAGCTCCAGTTTCGAATCCTCGCCCATGGGGTCGGTATAATCCACCTGGAAGGTGTACTGGTCGTTATCATTGCTGCCGGCATTGCGCACGCGGGCAGGTGCACCATAAGACGTACCATTGGGATAGGAAAATGAGTTAACTATGGAGGCCGCATCACGCCCGTCGCCATAGTTATAGTTGACATTCGCACTGATCTCTTTTCCCTGCTCGGGAAACTTGTGCGACAGGTTGAACTGGGTGTTGTACCGGTTAAAACGGCTGGTTCCTTCTGCCAGTCGCTCACCCGTGCGCTCCAGCACCTTGCTGGCCGACAGGTATTCCTGGTCCTGCTCTTCTTCATTGCTGAACTTACCACGGGAAATATTCTGGGTTAGCGAAAGTGTGGTACGGTTGGTAGCAAAGAAGTCCACCCCGAAGCGCAGCGAATTAAAGCGGCGCTGCCGTTCGTTCCAGGAGTACTGGTTGAAGTAGTTATTGATGACGCCCTGGCTCTTATTCTGGCGCAGCGTGCTTCCTTTGGCCCGCCCGGCCGACTGGTAGTAGCCACCGCTGGCAAAGAGGTTTACTTTTCCCTGGCGGGCGTTCAGGGTAAGGTTGCCGTTGTATATTCCCGGGTGTCCTATCCCGGTATTCAACACGCCGTTGAGGCCTACCCTGCGGTTGCGCTTCATCACGATGTTGATGATCCCCCCCGAAGAAGCGGCATCAAACTTAGCCGAAGGATTGGTGATCAGCTCCACCCTTTCAATCTGGTCGGCCGGCACCTGGTCCAGGGTCAGTATCGTAGGGCGGCCGTCAATGAAGATCTGCGGCTGCGAGTTGCGCAGTTGCACATTGCCTTCCACGTCCACCGACACCGAAGGGATATTGCGCATCACGTCGAGCGCCGTACCACCGGTGGAGGTAAGGCTTCCCTCTACCGAAAACACTTTACGGTCGATGCCCATCACCAGTTGGGAGCGCTGCGCGGTCACAGTTACCCCGGAGAGCACCTGCTCATCAGGCTCTATAGCGATATCACCCAGGTCGAGGTCTCCACGGCTCCTGCCCTTCAAGGTGAAACTGCGCTCAATGGTCTTATAGCCTACACCGGAGATAGTAAGTCGAAAGGAGTCGGCGATCGGCAGGCTGGAAAAACTAAAGTCGCCATTGGCACGGGTGAACATGCCCGCCACCAGGCTGTCCTTTTTCGCACCACTGCTGTCGGTGGTCAGGGCATGCAGCTGCACGGTAGCCAGTTCCATTGGCCTGCCGGTCTTGCTTTCCAACACCTTACCAATGATACGGCTGCTGTTAATGGTGATTTGGGGATTATTAGGAGGCTCTTCCCTTTCTACCTGAGCGTTCACGGTTCCAATGCTCCATGCTAATACAATACCAAGAAAGAATGCTTTCATACTTCATCATTTGCGACAATGCCCTTCAGCAACAACATTGTTCTGTACAGTTTTGTTCGGGGTGGATCCAGAAATTACAAAATTACGCCATTCGAACCGGATGGGCAGTGGCCCGTCTTAAAAGGGGATTAGAATTGGGCAAAAAGAGAACCCTGCCGCTGGGGCAGGGCGCTGAGATAACTAAACCGGTAAATACTCAGAAGTTCATATCGTCGGCGCTGGGACCATAGCTGCCTGGAATAGGAATATCCAGCAGGCGCAGGTACACACCCAGTTGCGCGCGGTGGTGAATGATCTGGCTGAGCGACATGCGGATCACATCCCCCTTGGGCGAAGTGTCGTAGATCTGTTCGCCGTTCCGAAGCGTCCAGGGCTCATCGAGCAGCTCTTCGCGCGCACTGAGCAGGTGAGCACGGCCGTCGGCCAGGGTGCGCTCAAAGTAAGCCAGCAGCTCTTCGCTACTGTTGATCACTTCGGGCGTGTAGGGATTGGCCGCAAAGTCCAGTTCATCGGTGGTCAGTGCCATACCGATCCAGGAGGGCAGTTCGGCCACATGGGTAGCCAGCTGGCGCAGGGTCATGCTCTTGGTATGGGGCTTCCAGTCGAACTTGTCGGCAGGCACGCGCTCCAGCATCTTACGGGTAGTTACGGCTTCGGCATCCAGCTCTTTCAGGAAAACCTGCAGCATCGAGGTTGTTTGTGTAAGGGACATAGTTTGTTGGTTTTAAGAATACCACAAAGCTCCGACCCTCCACTGACAACCCTATGGCAGTGTAAAATACCGGGGTAAAAAAAGTTGGAAATCTAATACGCTACCGGCAACTGCTTCATATAATCGCCCAGTTGCAGGTGGTCTTTCTTCATAAACGGTGCCCCGGTGCTCTTCACCTTCAGGATGCGCACCAGCTTAAAGTCGCGGTAGTCGCCCCGCAGGTGACACCAGCCTATTAAATGCCAGCTAAAGGCATAGAACACCAGCCCAATAGGTTCCACCAGGCGCTTGCTCACCTCGCTCTTGTTGTTCTTGTACTCCAGTTCCACGATGGTCTTGCCCGAGATGGCACTTTGCAGCAGCGAGAGGTAGTCGGTATCGTTAATAAAGCAGGCCGGCAGCTGCAGCTTAATATTGTTGTCCAGCACCTCGAGACTCTCTTTCTGGGGGGAGCGCAATACGGCCTTTATTTTACTAAGTGCCGAAGAATAGTGCTGGCTGATGGAGCGGTCGGCAAAGCCCTCCACCAGCGATTCCATGAGCAGCAGGGCATTGGCTTCCTCGGAAGTGAACGATACCGGCGGCACGAAATAACCCTGCACGATAAAATAGCCGCGGTGCTGCTCAAAGCTTACCGGTACCCCCTGCTCCAACAGGGCCTTGATATCGCGGTATACCGTACGTACAGAGATCGAGAACCTTTCCGCAATCGCTTCAGCCGTCACGTACTTTTTCGATTGCAGCAGGGTCAGGATACCAAAAAGCCGGTCGATTCTGTTCATGGCCAGGAATTGAGGGGTGGGTAATTACTATGGGCTACCCAAATATAGCCGATGTTCCGCACCCGCCTGGGAGAGAAATATACAAAAAGTAAGAGCCGCCAGCCTTAACAGCTACCCAGCAGCCACCAAAGAATAATGAAGATGAGGATGGTGCTGAAGCACCCGCCACCCAGTTTCCAGGCACCATAGCCGGCCAAAAGGCCGCGTAACCAGTTATTCATGCAGAGTATTTATGAAGAGGAAAAGCAAAATAATTGTGCCACTGCAGAACCCGGAGCCCCCAAAAAGAGGCGGGGCCTTTCCCATGTAACCGAGCTACAAGGAAAGACCCCGACCTGTATGGTGTCCTTAAAAGGGGAATTAGTAACGTCCGTCGCGCTTGTCCATCTGGCGACCGATGACATAACCACCACCGCCACCGAGGATACCGCCCACTACAGCACCTACCGCACGATTCTTCTTGTTGATCACCGCACCGGCAATTGCACCACCGGCACCGCCGATCACCGCACCTTTGGCGGCCTTGCTCCAGCCTTTTTTCTTAGCCGGGTAAGAAGCAGTTGAATTAGAGTATCCACCACCGCTATAGCCACGGGAGCGGCTGCTGGAATAACCCGAGCTCCGGCTGGAAGTTCTACGCGGTGCTGCGGCATACGAACGGGCAACAGGAGCTGCAGCCACAGGCGCATACGCCATATCCTGGTAAGGTTGGGCAGCGGCCAGCTCATTATAGGCTTTCCACTGGCGGAATTCTGCCAGGCCTGCCGTATCAGCGGCCGTCTTTATCGAGTCCTTATAAGCTTGTAATTGCTGTTCGGCCGACAAGGCACCGGAGTTGTTCGAACACGCCGTAAGCGTTACGGCTGAAATGGCAACTACGGATGCGATGGATAGTAATTTTTTCATAACTCGGTATTTTTCGGTTAATACACTATTTGTTGTTCAGCAATATAAACCCAAAATAAGGCCAAACAGCGGTGCCGTATGTTAAAGGAGGGTGGTAAACACCGCACTTAACAAAATATTAGTTTACAATAGATTAAGAGGCAAAAACGAGGTTAAAAACACCCCCCTGATTGAACCTATCTCCCTGGCTTTCCCGGGGCCCAAACTACCGATTGCAAAGACAGAAAACGCTTCCGCCCGGCCTCTATGAAGCAAAAACCCTTATCCTGCGGTTAGAGGTGGTGGTGACCACCCGCTTCCCTACAGCAAAAGTGTCCATTAGCGGATGCCCGGCTTTAACAAAACCTAAACACCGGGCATCCGGCTTAAAAGCCTTTGGAGCAGACAGGGACCTGCCTGCACAGGAAAGAAAGATAGCTTTATGGCACAAACCCAAACCCATAACCCACGGTGAAACCGGGAACTGCATACCGCTGCCTGCTTCTGTTTTTCCTTGCCTGTGCTTTATGCAGTGCAGCGGAAGAGGCGCCCGTATTCCGCCCGGAATTATACTTGACTTCCAATCGCCTGCCGGCTCCCCGCTCCACTTTTTCCTTTGCTGATTACGACAGTGCCTCCTGCACCATACCTTTTGTCCGGGCCGGCAACCTGATCATCGTCAAGGCAAGGGTGGATACCACCGAAGGCAACTTTATCCTCGACACCGGTGCCCCCCACCTGGTGCTCAACATTACCTACTTCCGCCACTACCAGTCCCATGTAGAAGCCGAAGCCGAACAAACCTCCATAACCGGCAGCGGGAGCGCTTTGGTTAAAACAAAGGTTTCCACCTTTTCCCTCGGCCGCCTGCAATACTACGGGGGCGAGGCCGACCTGGTCGACCTGGGACACATCGAAAACAGCAAAGGGATCAAGGTGCTGGGCCTGCTGGGCATGGAACTGTTTAAGCAATGCGAGCTGGTCATCGACTACGAAAAAAACCTCCTCTACCTGCATCGCCTGACCCGCAAGGAAGCGTCTTCTTATCAAAGCGAGCACCTCGGCGATGCGGCCCACTACCGCACCTTTCCCATCGAGTTGCTCAAAAACAGGATCCTGATCACCACCACCATGGAAGGTAAAAAGATGAAGTTCGTCTTCGATTGTGCCGCCGAGAGCAATGTGCTCGACAGCCGCTCACCCGACCGCATCATGAAGCACGTCACCATCACACGGAGGGTGCTGCTCACCGGGGCCAACAGCCGGAAGGTGGAAGCCCTCTACGGCAGCCTGGCCAACCTGTCGATGGGCGACCTGCAGATCAACACCCTGCCGGTGCTCATCACCAACCTGGAGCGCACCTGCTTTTCCGACCTGGGGTGCATCGACGGGGTGCTGGGCTTCGACTTCCTGTCGGGGAAGAAAATAGGGTTTAATTTTGTAACCCGTAAAATGTATGTATGGAAATAGCACGTACCACCTTTAAACTCCCGAACTGGGTACGCGCTGCAGTGTACACCCTCCTGCTGCTGGCAGTGCTGTTACCGGCTGGCGCACAACAAGCCACACCGAAATACTCCATCAAGCAGGGACGCATGTATATCGAGATCGACCGGCAAACCACCGACTCTACGCTCGAGTGCTTTATCCGCCAGTACGGCCTCTACGATATTCCATTAAAGCAGTTCCTGCACACCAACCTCCGCGACTCGCTGCAAAAGATGGGATGGAAGATCGAGCGCAGCACCAAAGCAGGCTTTCTCCTCAGCAAGGAATTGGATGCCTTTGATCACTTCGACAATCCCGCCGACCACATCGGCTTTATCCCTAAATCCTACAACCCCGACGACAACTTCCCGGTAGGCTATAAGCCGGCCGTTTACGGCTACAACCGCCAGCGCACTCCCTTTACCACCACCGATTCAAGCGTTACTATTTTCCTGCACGGTTACCACGGCGTGAAGCAAGTCCTGCTGGCCGGCTCATTCACCAACTGGCAGCACGGCGCCCTGCCGATGAAGGCTACCGACAGCGGGTGGACCATCAGCACCACCCTGCCGGCCGGCAAGCACTTCTACAAGTTCATCATCGATGGACACTGGTTCATTGACGAAGCCAACGAGCTGCGCGAAAACGACGGCCGTGGCAACACCAACTCGGTCTTCTACCGCACCAATAAAGTCTTTACCCTGCCGGGCCATACCGACGCCAAAAAAGTGTACCTCGCCGGTTCCTTCAACGGCTGGCGCACCCGCGAGCTGCCCATGCAAAAGACCGCCACCGGCTGGACACTTCCCCTCTACCTGGCCGAAGGCACCCACACCTACAAGTTCCTGGTGGACGGCGAGTGGCGCGCCGACAAGGCCAACCCCGAGCGCCTGCCCGACGGCCGCGATGGCTACAACTCGGTGGTGCGCATCGGAAAGCCTTACGTCTTTAAGCTCGAAGGGCAGGATGATGCCTCGAAGGTGATCTTAACTGGCTCGTTCAACAGCTGGCGCGACGACGAACTGGTCATGCAGAAAACCGCCGGCGGCTGGGAGCTGCCCTACGTGCTGGGCCCGGGTAACTACACCTACCGCTTCAAAGTGGATGGCGTGTGGCAGGTCAACCCCCTGGGCGCCGCCCAAGGGAAAAAGGACCTTATCGACTTTGCCCTCATTATCGATCCGAACTACAGCTTCCGCCTCCGTGGCCACGGAGGCGCCCAATCCGTATTCCTGGCCGGAACCTTCAACGACTGGAACCCCTCCACCCTGCCCATGCAGCGCGAAGGCTCCGACTGGATCTTCCCCGTTCACCTCGCCCCCGGCAAGCACCTCTACAAGTTTATTGTCGACGGCAAGTGGATACAGGATCCTAACAACGAGCTCTGGGAGCTAAACGAGCACAAGACCGGCAACTCGGTATTGTGGGTGGAATGAGAAAAGCTGCAAGCCACTGGCCGTTGTCTGCCTACCACTCATTGAGTCAATAAGTCATTAGGTCATGAGAAGCCCCTGCTGCCGGATTTCTCTACCGCCCCGGGCACTGCAAATCCCCGCAGCTGCCTTTTTATAAACCTCACAAATTATTCCTACACCTATCTCACAGCCACTTGACTGCTGGCAAAAGACCGGTAAA
>DASWYM010000543.1:0-2474 GCA_036404975.1 Chitinophagaceae bacterium | reverse complement strand
AAATTTTTTCCTCCCCGTCGCGAGCAGACCTTCAACATCGAGTTCGATGGCATTATCATCGCCGAAGGCGTGTTGGAAATGATGCCCGATGGCTATGGTTTCCTGCGTTCCTCCGACTATAATTACCTGTCTTCGCCCGATGACGTATATGTATCACCCTCGCAGATCAAGCTCTTTGGCCTGAAGACCGGCGATACCGTGTACGGCTCGGTGCGTCCGCCCAAAGAAGGCGAGAAGTACTTTGCCCTGCTGAAAGTAGAGACCATCAACGGCAAGAGCCCCGAAGAGGTGCGCGACCGCGTGCCTTTCGACTACCTCACGCCGCTGTTCCCTTACGAGAAGCTGAACCTGTTTACCAACCCGGGCAACTACAGCACCCGCATCATGGACCTGTTTACCCCCATCGGTAAAGGCCAGCGTGGCCTGATCGTGGCGCAGCCTAAGGTAGGTAAGACCGTCTTATTGAAAGAGGTGGCCAATGCCATTGCGGCCAACCACCCCGAAGTTTACCTGATGGTGGTGCTCATCGACGAACGCCCTGAAGAGGTGACCGACATGGAGCGCAGCGTGCGCGCCGAGGTGATCGCCTCTACCTTCGACGAGCCTGCCGAAAAGCACGTGAAGGTATCGGCCGTGGCCCTGCAAAAAGCCAAGCGCCTGGTGGAGTGTGGACACGACGTGGTGATCCTGCTCGACTCTATTACCCGCCTGGCCCGCGCCCACAACACCGTAGCGCCGGCTTCCGGCAAGGTGCTGTCGGGTGGTGTGGAAGCCAACGCCATGCAGAAGCCCAAGCAGTTCTTCGGTGCTGCCCGTAAGATCGAGAACGGCGGCTCGCTGACCATCCTGGCCACTGCTCTGATCGATACCGGCTCCAAGATGGACGAAGTGATCTTCGAGGAGTTCAAGGGTACCGGTAACATGGAACTGCAACTGGACCGCCGCCTGGCCAACAAGCGCGTGTTCCCGGCTATCGACCTCACGGCTTCTTCTACCCGCCGCGACGACCTGCTGCTGGAAAAAGACGTGCTGCAGCGCATGAACCTGCTGCGTGTGTACCTGACGGACATGAACACCGACGAAGCGATGCAGGAACTGCTCAAGCGTATGCGCAACACCAAGGACAACTACGAGTTCCTGGCGTCTATGAATGGCTAAATAGTGGGGTGCATTCCCCTACTATAGACCATGGACCATGGACTATAATCCTTTCTAACACATTGATACTCAAAGGGACCATACAAGTGGTCCCTTTTTTGTATGGTTAAGGCAGAAACCAAATTTTAGTACCATGAAGAAAGTGAAATTTTTAAGCTTGTTTGCAGCAGCCCTTAGCCTTGGTATGGTGGCCTGTAATAGCGACGGAGACAATACCGCCGAAGCGGATTCGCTGACCACTACCGAAAGCACCGCCACTACTACCGCTGTTTCAACAGGTGATTATGCGGCCCAGGCCGACTCTGCCCGCATTAACAGCGAAGCCGGCAATTACCTGGACGCCCGTACCGGTAAGCCCATTCGTATTACTGTAGACCCGCAGACCGGGGCCCGCACCAATGCCGAGACCGGTGAGCCCGTATGGCGCTATGTGGACCGTCGTAACTGGTGGGTATATGGTGGCGACAATTGGGACACTGTAGGCGAAGCCCGTATGCAGAACGATAAGATAGAGTACAAAGGCGACAACGATGCGTGGGTTACCTACGACAAGCGTTGGGTGGATGAAGATGCTAAGATGGCCGAAGAGTGGAAGAAGAAATATGGCGAAACCAAGGTGAAAGTAAGTAAGGACGGCGACATCAAGGTGAAGGATGAAAGCGGCGACATCAAGTACGACGCCGACGACAACAAGATCAAGACCGACGTCGAAAAGAAGAAAGACAACAAATAATCCCCCGGGATTCATTTGTATTGTATAGAGAAAGGCTGGTCACTCATGACCGGCCTTTCTGCTTTATAGAACGTTTACCAGTTTCAGAGTTTACAGGTTTATGTATTGACCGGTGGGCAGGCGTGTGGAGGATTATAGGTTAGCTTTGCCGTATGGTACTGTACATAAAGAACATGGTGTGCAACCGGTGCATCAAATCGGTGGCCGGCCTCCTGAAGGACCTGGATATTCCCTATGAGTCGCTATTGCTCGGGGAGGTGCACCTGCCGGAGGATATACCCAACGGGAAGCGGGAAACGCTCGCCAGGGTACTGGCCGAGGAGGGCTTTGAGCTCATTGACGATAAGAAGACGCGGACCATCGAGCAGATGAAGCGCCTGATCATCCGCCGCGTGAACAGCGACCTCGACGAAGCCACCGACAACCTCTCCGACTACCTGGCGTCCCATATGCACCTTGATTATCCCTACCTCAGCACCCTGTTCTCGGGGGTGGAGGGTACTACCATCGAGAAGTACTACATTGCCCAGAAAGTGGAGAAGGCCAAGGAACTCCTGGTGTACGGCGAACTGTCGCTCTCCGA
>DASWYM010000542.1:0-7488 GCA_036404975.1 Chitinophagaceae bacterium | reverse complement strand
CCTTGTCGAGGCGACAGGCTGCCCGGCAACGGTGTGCATTAAGAGCCCGGTAAGGAAAACTTTCCCCACCTTTTGACTTTGGAACGATTTTTTACGGTAAGTAAGGAGCGTATTATGTAGAACGACTGCTGTTCCCACATTGTACAAGCACACAAATACCAATTACGAAAACTCTAAAAGAAACTATCATGTCGAATGCCACCCCGCATCAAACAAAAGCCACAAAGATCCTTATTATTGAAGACGAAGGCGATATGTGCCTGCTATTGAACATCATGCTCGACGGCCAAGGAATGGAACTGGACCACGTAAAGACCCTTGCCGGTGCTGAGGAATATCTACAAAAAGAACAACCATCTGTAGTCATCCTGGACAACCGCCTGCCCGATGGCTTTGGAATCGACTTTATTCCCAAGCTCAAAAAGGACTACCCTGCCATTAAGGTCATCGCCATCTCGGGCGTAGACGGAGCGGCCAAAGACGTAGCCCTGGAAAATGGCGCCGAGATCTTCCTCGAAAAGCCCTTTACCCGTGGCCAGGTGTTCGAAGCCATCACCCGGCTCTTAAATGAGCAGGAGACCGTCGCTTAAGAATTTACCGGTGCTGTCACCAACCCAAATTAAGAAGCCTCCCCATGGAGGCTTTTTTATTTCATAGACCTTCACCCCAAAGGCATTTTTCCAACCCGGGCCGAGCATCTTATTTGCATAAAAGGGAGGTGTGCACTATCTTGTCGCACCTAACCAACCGACGGCTATTCTATGAAAAGAGTATTACTTTCCTGCACCTTCTTCTTTTCCCTCACCGCATTGGCCCAAACCGACCGGCACCAGCCTGTTCCCGGCACCGGCGTCAGCATGGCGCCCCCCAGCGGCTTCAGCCCCGCGACCCGCTTTGCCGGCTTTCAGAATGAAAAGGCAGGCGCTACTATTATGATCACCGAGCTCCCCTCGCCGCTGCAGGCCACCAGCGAAGGCTTTACCCCTGCCGCTCTCCAGGCCAAAGGCATGCATCTGGTGGATAAGCAACTGATTGATTTTGCGGGCGGCAAAGCCACCTACCTCCTGCTCAGCCAGCAGGCGCAGGGACAAACCTTCCTGAAGCAGGTACTCCTCTTTGGCGACAGCCGCAAAACGGTAATGGTCAACGGCGCCTATCCCGAGTCGAGCAAGGCGCTGGAAAAAGAGATCCGCGCCGCCCTGGTGTCGGCGTCCTATGCCGAGGGCCGCAACGGCGATCCCTTCGCTGCCGCCCGGTTCCGACTCGACATGAGCGGCACGCCCTTCCGCTTTGCCCAGAACGTGACCGGAAGCCTGATCTACAGCACCGATGGCGAAGTGCCCACCAAATCACCCGATAAAGCCGTGATTGTGGTAGCCAATGCACACGGCAAGGTGACTCCGGCCGGCCGCCGGCAATTCAGCCTCGACCGCTTGAAGAAACTGCCCCGCGGTGCGGCCATTACCCCCAGAACCGTAAACCCCATCACGGTGGACCGCCTGCCCGGCTACGAGATCGTGGGTGAAGGAAAGGACGGGAGCAACCAAAAGCAGCTGGTTTACCAGGCAATGCTCTTCGATACAGAGGGTGGTTACTACCTCCTCGTGGGAACAGCCATCCAGAACTTCGATGCCCATCTCGCCCACTTCCGCCGGGTTGTACAAACCTTCCAGGTGAAGCAATAAAGAAGATATGCTCTTTGAGCAGGCGAAAGGCAAGTTGCGGCAGCTTATGATCTACAGCCAAGCCGGTACGGCTGCGTACAGCCTCCAGGGTCTCTCCCCAAAGAACCGTAATGCAGCAATAAACCGGTATATCCTTACCGGCTGCATAAAAACAACCCTGCCCTTCACAGGGAAGGGCAGGGTTGCAAAATCAACATTCAATAACAGGTAGCGTATAAAAGGTTAGCATTAAGAGAGTCCTACGATCTTTCCGTCGCTGTCGATGTCCAGGCCCTCGGCAGCCGGCGCCGAAGGCAGTCCGGGCATGCGCATGACCTCGCCCAGCACCGGGATGACAAAGCCCGCACCGGAGGCAAATTCAAACTCGCGCACCGTGATGCGGAAGCCCTGCGGGCGGCCGATCTTCCTTTCGTCATCGCTCAGGCTCTTGGGGGTCTTGGCCATGCACACCGGCATAAAGTCAAAGCCCAGGTTCTTGATCTGCTTTAACTGCGTGCGGGCCTTGGCCGAGTAGTCCACGCCATCGGCGCCGTACATCCCGGTGGCAATGCAGTGGATCTTTTCTTCCACTGGGGTTTCCCAGTCGTACAGCGGTTTGAAGGAGCTTTCCCTGGCTTCGATCACGCGCACCACTTCGGCGGCCAGTTCCACCGAGCCTTCGCCCCCATCGGTAAAGGCAGTCGACACGATGGCCTTTACTCCCAGGGCGGCACAACGGTCTTTCACCAGCTGCACTTCCTCTTCGCTGTCGCCGGGGAAAGCATTGATGGCTACTACCGGCTGCATGCCCAACTTGCGGAGGTTCTCGATATGTTTCTCCAGGTTGGGCATTCCGGCCGCAACAGCTTCTTCGTCCGCGTATTTGAGGGCGTCTTTCTTTGCGCCGCCGTGGTGACGCAGCGCCCGGATGGTAGCCACCAGTACGGCGGCCTCGGGCTTCAGCCCCCCGGCCACGCACTTGATGTTGGAGAACTTCTCCGCTCCCAGGTCGGCAGCAAAGCCCGCTTCAGTCACGGCGTAGTTGGCCAGCGACAGGCCTATCTTGGTCGCCAGGATGGAGTTGGTGCCCTGCGCTATGGAAGCAAAGGGCCCACCATGAATGATTACCGGGTTACCCTCGAGGGTCTGCACCAGGTTGGGTTTGATGGCATCCTTGAGCAGCACGGCCATGGCACCCACCACTTTCAGGTCGCGTGCAAATACGGGCTCCCCCTCGTAGGTAAGACCAACATAGATATTCCCGAGTTTCTTTTTGAGGTCTTCGAAGTCCTTCGCCAGGCAAAGGATGGCCATGATCTCCGAGGCGGCGGTGATGTTAAAGCCGTCCTCGCGGGGCATGCCGTTGGCGGTGCCGCCCAGCCCGATGATGATGTTGCGCAGGGCGCGGTCATTCATATCGATCACGCGCTTCCACACCACCGTGCGCGGGTCGATGCGCAGAGCCGCTTTCTTGTTCTGGATATGGTTGTCGATGATGGCGGCCAACAGGTTGTTGGCTTTTTCCACCGCCGAGAAGTCACCGGTGAAATGCAGGTTCAGGTCCTCCATCGGGATCACCTGGGCATAGCCGCCACCGGCAGCACCGCCCTTGATGCCGAACACCGGGCCTAGCGAAGGCTCGCGCAGAACGGCTACGGCTTTCTTGCCGATCTTGTTCAGGCCGTCGGTAAGCCCGACGCTCATGGTGGTCTTGCCCTCACCGGCGGGCGTGGGCGTGATGGCTGTCACGAGCACCAGGTGGTGGCGGGCCACTTTTTCTTCGTCGATCAGGTCCAGGGGTAACTTGGCTTTATGCTTCCCATAGAACTCCAATTGGTCCTGTGGGATGCCGAGCTTTTCGGCAATGAGTTGTATGTGGCGAATAGGGGCTGATTGCGCAATGGCAATATCAGTCGGGAAGTCGATCATATAGCAATTTTTTTCAGGGTTAAACTTAGCACCCGCCACTGTCCCAACACGTGACTTTGGTCATTGCCATGCCTACTTTATATCATATGTATGCGAAAAAAGAAGCCCAGGGTATGAGCAAGGTCATATTTTCTTTTCCATCCCCGGTGTAGCTTTAAGTTCTCTTCAAGTCTTAGTTTGAGATATGATACAAACCCCTTTTTTCTAAAGGGGTTTCTTTTTACGCTCCCACCCCCCGGGGCGCCTTTTAGGCTGCTCCGCAGGTTGCCTCCCGTCGGAAACTTCCCCGCCGGCTGGTCATCATTACAAATAATATCTTATCTTCAATATGACAATTTGAGCCTCGCAATAGTAATCGTTAATTATCCTGCTCCGTTGCATTGTAGTTAGCCCCTTACTCTCTGCCTATCTCAGATCTTTTCATTCATAAACAATTAGTATGAACATTTTCGTATCGAACTTAAGTTTCAACGTCCAGGACGAGGACCTGAGAGAATTCTTTGCACCTTATGGAGAAGTAACCTCCGCTAAGGTGATCACCGACAAGTTTACCGGCAAGAGCCGTGGGTTTGGCTTTGTGGAAATGAGCGACGATGCAGCGGCCCAGAAAGCCATTGCTGAGCTGGACAACGGTACCGTTGACGGCAGAACCATTAAAGTAACAGAAGCAAAACCACGTGAAGACAGGCCCGCCCGCAGCGGTGGTGGCGGCTTTGGTGGCAACCGCGGTGGTGGCGGCGGCTTCGGCGGCGGCGGCAACCGGGACGGCGGCTACAAGAAAAGATGGTAAATAAACCCTTCAGACCCCTGCTTGCAGGGGTCTTTTTTTATCCCCCCACTCCTTTTACCTGACCCCGGCTGATCCTCCTGCCCCACCGTTGAGCCCAAACACCCCGGCCCGCATAACGACGAAGAAGCACTACGGACAGAAGATGAACTAATAAGGGCATATAGCGGTGGCCGCCCCGGCAAAACAGGGTGCAGAAGTGGAAGCGCCAAAAGGCCGCTGCCCGAAAAAGCGCCTTAACCGGCCAGGCCCCGGTTGGAGGAAACGCTTTCAATCCAGGCTTTCACGGCAAAAACATCCTTGTTCATCTTGCGCGACAGCCTTTCCAGCAGTTCCCTGTCCCCGTTGGGCTCCAGGTGCAGGTCCTCATCGGTCAGCTCCAGGTTTACCTCCTTCAGCATTTCTTTTACCTCCTCCCAGGGAGCATCCAGCTTAAGTGTATAAGTATCCATAATTGTTCTTACAAATCTAAGACGAAAGCGCTGGTATACATGGCTGAGCTAAAGCGGGAAAACTGGGCATCTCCTTCCGCACCTCAGCCCTAAACGCCTCCAGCTCTGCAGTAAAAACGCTGGAGATCACTCCTCATATGGTGGGGCTATTTCCCCACCCCCGTTTAAAAGCGATTTATGGCGCGGTTCTTTATGCTTATATAAGTGACAGACGAATTGTTTAATTAAAACAGAAGATTATGGGAAACATATTGTATATCCTGGCCGTGATCCTGATTATAGGATGGTTATTAGGAATGTTTGCGTTTAACGTAGGCGGTGGACTTATTCACCTGTTATTGGTTATAGCGGTCATCGCTATTGTGATTAACCTGGTAAGCGGACGCAGAACCAGGATCTAAGGCAACGAAGGTTTAACCTGCATAAAATTGAAAGCTCCTTGCAAAAGGAGCTTTTTTTATTTCACAACTGTAATCACCATAACGCGGCTGCAGGAGTACAGTGGCCACACTACCGGGCAGGCTTCCCGCCTGTTTTCATACACTTGCTTTTTACTTGCCCGATACGGCAAAAGTGATGGGCTGCTTGCGGTAGGCTTTCACCTTGCGGCCTTCCTGCTCGGCAGGGCTCCACCGGGGCGACTTCCGGATCACGCGCATCACTTCTTCTTCCATGCCGTAGCCATGGTTGGTCAGGGCCTTTATGCTGCTCACACTGCCGTCTTTATCCACGATAAATTGCACCACCACCATGTACTGACCCACCGGGGCTTTGCGCTTTATGGGCACATTGGGATTCAGGTTGCTCCCCATAAAGGACCTCCAGGCTTCCTCGCCGCCGGGGAAGGCAGCTTCCACCTCCACTTTGGTAAAGGTGGTCAGGGTATCCTCCATTGCGGAAATATCTTTACTGGGGAGCGTATCCAGGATCGGGTAAAAAACGGAATAGGAAAGAGGCTTTGCTTCAGAGTTAAAGGAAGCAATCATCAGGACCAGTACAAAGGCGGGCAACAGGATTACAGCAAGTTTTCTCATAAGGAGCGTTTTGAGACCCGAATGTAAATTATTTCCTTACCTCCTGCAAGCCGGGTTGCGGTCTTAAGCCGCCGCCCTCCTAATTCCTAATCCCCAATCCCTAATTCCTTCCCTCCCCAAGGGGGGTTCTTCCGACCTTGTCCCGACCTTCTTCCGAGGTTGTCCCGACGTTGTCCCGACTCTTATAAGGGTCGGGAGAAGGTCGGAAGAACCCCGGAGCAACCACGGGAGAAAGACGAAACAATTTATAGGTTGGGTAATGGTAAACGGGGTGTTTGCTTTTTGTTGGGCACCGGCAGCTTCTCTCCCGCCCTTCCTATGGTACAACAACGTGCCCGGGGCGGCGCCCCGGGCACGTTGGCCTGGTAAACCTTTATTGCTTACAGTTGGATCCGGAAATAGTTAAGGCCCCCTGGCGTTACCACCGGCAGGGGGCCTTGCATTGCTTTATTGCTTGAGCAGCGGCAACACTTCCTGGCGGCCGTTGCGCCAACTGATCACCACGCTGTACTGGCCTCGCGGTGCGCGGCTCATGTCCAGCGGCAGGTGGTTGATACCACTTACCAGGCTGGCATCCCTGCTCATAATGACCGCCCCCTTGGCATCCAGCACGATCACCTTCACCTTGCTGGCGGTGGGTGAACCAATACGCACCGTGGTGCTGCTGTATACAGGGTTAGGCGTAATGGACAGGAACGACTCGCTGCTGCAAGGAGAATCCATGACGGAGCTGACGATGCGGTCGCCGCCAATAGTAGTGGCGGTGACGCGGTAGAACCCGTCGCGGGCTTCGCGGTTGTATGAAAAGCGGTAGTTGGCTTCACCAAACTCGGTGCGGTTAGCCGGCACCACGCCCACTACCCGCCAGTTGCGCCCGTCGGCACTCTGCTCTATTTCGTAGTTGTCGGCACCGAACTGCTGCACGGCAGTCCACTGCAGCACCATGGCGTTGTTGTCGCACTGCGCACGCACCGAAGCAAAGCGGGTCGTGTTGGTGTTACCACCTAACGCTGTAGTGTAGCCCGTGCGACCGCGCCGGTGGGCCGTGGCCGTATCGTTGGTGCCGTAATAGGATTTAAGATTACCGGGCATGATCTCCACGCTGCCGTTCATCCCCCACTTGATGGGAGTGCCGGAAGCTAGCCGGCTATCATTGGTCTGGGCATTGGCTGTTAGCGCCAGCACCCATAAACACCCTGTCAGTATCGCACTTTTCATCATCACTTGTGTTTATAAGTTCAGGGCCGGATCATTGGGTTTACAGGGGTAGTAAAACCAAAGTCGTGCCGATAGTGGTCGTGATGGAGGTAGTGCAGGGCTTACCTATGTTAAACCTTTTATGTGGTCCGCGCGGCGAAAGATCATCCCCCTGGCCTGATCAACGTCATGATTTGGGGATAGAGCGGAGCTTAGCTTTAGGTCCTCTTCAAGTCTTAGTTTTAGATATGATAACAGCCCCTCTTTCCAGTGGGGCTTGTTTTATGATGGATTAGATAAGAGCTGAACCATAAAAATACGCCCGGAGCTGCGGCCCCGGGCGTTTGATCGTGTAGATTCTCTTTATTACCCTTGTTCCCTGTTGCGGGAATTGTCATCCCTGCTTTTGCGGGCCCCCGAGCGGC
>DASWYM010000541.1:0-2798 GCA_036404975.1 Chitinophagaceae bacterium | reverse complement strand
GCCCGGCTGCTGCAGGATACAGGCTGTTTTGCCGTGGTATTGGAAAAGATCCCTGCCTTGTTGGCTAAGGAAGTGACGGAAAGCCTGCATATCCCTACCATTGGTATCGGTGCCGGCAAATACTGTGATGGACAGGTCCTGGTGATGCACGATATGCTGGGAATCAATACGGAGTTCAAGCCCCGCTTTTTAAGGCAATACCTGAACCTGCACGAGCAAATTACCAACTCCGTCCAGCAATACATAAAGGATGTGAAGGAAGGCGGCTTCCCCACCGATGCCGAATCTTATTAAGTCCTCTAATAATATTTATACGCCTTTGCATTGACTCGCATGAATAAAGGAGTGGAATTGCAGAGGAATCCTGCACTCCTCCACAGAAGTGGAGGTTAAATCTTTATCACCTCGCCTCAGGCCCCAAGCCTTCCACTCATTTAAGGTAGCCTTACTCCAGGGTAAAAGCCTAGTAACAGTATAGTAACGCTATAGTAACAGTATCTCTACCCCGCCTCACAACCGCTTCTCGGCCGGATCCCGGCCCCCTCTCGGCCGCCTGTATAAGGGGCGGCTGAGAGGCGGCCGCCAGGCAGCACAGAACAGGCTGAGGGGCGGCCTAAATATACTGTTACTATACTGTTACTATGCTTTCTCTATACTGTATCCTTAGCGTAACCTGCCTTTTTAAGCTGAATTTAGACGGCTTTCCGGTAAATATTCCGGCTCATATCTCCACTACTCAACGCCTAAACCGCTCAACTCCTGGTGGCTACCGGTAGCCCAACTCCTTATGCCAATGCTTTCAACCGAAAGTGGTATTACCCCTTTATATTTGCGGCATCAATAATGAAGCATGCATTACGTTAGAGTTGGACTCTTGCTAACCTTGATGACATCCACTTTTTCCATTAAGGCACAGGAGCAGGAAATTGAATTGGATCCGGTTACCGTTACTTCTTCCCTTCAACAAGTAAAATCATCAAGAACAGGCCGCAATATAGTTGTCATCAAAGGTGAACAACTGGCAAACACCCCCGTACACAGTGTAGACGACCTCCTGCGCTATGTTCCGGGTATAGAAGTTCAGGCCCGGGGTCCCATGGGCGCCCAGAGCGATTTTGTGATCAGGGGCGGCACCTTCCAGCAGGTGCTGGTGATACTGGACGGCAACCGCATCAATGATCCCAATACCGGGCATTTCACCAGTTATATTCCCATTGCGCCTGCTGAGATCGACCGTATAGAAATAGTAAAGGGTGGTTCCTCGGCCATCTATGGTTCTGATGCCGTAGGTGGTGTGATCCACATCATCACCAAAACCTTTGCCGCTAAAAACAAACCGGCCACCAGGGAGTTTACCAGCCAGGTAGTGGTTGGAGAAAATGAACTGAGTAATATTAATGCAGGAGGCTTTTTCAATAACGGCAAGACCGCCATTGGTGGAGGCATCCTGTCCAATAATACATCCGGGCAGCCCCAGCGCGGCACCCGGGGCTATGTGCACATGAACTCCGCCTCCCTTTCCTTCAACCAGCAGATCGGCTCCGGTTGGCAGGTGGGCATGCGCTCTGCCTATGATAAGAGGGACTTCAGTGCGCAAAACTTCTACACGGCCCTGAAAATGGATACCGCCAGCGAAGAAGTAAAGACGTTCTGGAACTCCCTTAGAGTATCCTACCAAAAGCAAAACAACAGCTTTTCGTTCGACGCCGGCTACCGGTCCACTACCGACGTGTTCTTCTTTACACCCAGAACCCTGCCTAACGAAAGCCGCTCCCGCCTTTTCCAGGGCCTTGGCGTTTATGAGCACCGCTTTTCGGAAAAAACCATCCTTTCCACCGGGGCTCAGTACCAGACCAAAAGCATTCAATCCAATGACCGTGGGAACCACAATATAGACCAGGCGGCAGCCTTTGTCACCCTGAACCAGCAGGTCACGCCGGAGTTCCTGGTGAACCCGGCACTCCGGTTGGACTGGCACGAACTCGGGGGCACGGAATTGATCCCCCAGCTAAGCCTTTCTTACCGGCTGCACACCCTGCAGCTCCGCGCCAATGGCGGAAAAACCATTCGCTATGCGGACTTTACCGAACAATACAATAACTACAACAAGCCACCCTATGTGCGCAGCGGTAACCGAATAGGCAACCCTGCCCTGGAAGCGGAAACCTCGTTCAGCTACGAAGGCGGTTTGGATTGGTTCGCCACCGAAGGCATCAAACTTTCCGCCACCTATTTCAGCAGGGATTATGATAAGCTGATTGATTATGTGCTGACGCCCTACAGTGAGATGCCCCGCCAGGACAACCTGATGGCGGGTGGCACCTTCTACCTGGCAAAAAACATTGCCCAGGTGACCACTAAGGGTGTGGAAACCGACCTGCTGTTCCAGAAGAAATTCAACAACCGGCATACCCTGTTGACCAATGTAGGCCTGGTGTGGCTGGACTCCGAGAGCGAAAACAATACGTCCTCTCTGTATGTATCCTCTCATGCCCGCTACCTGGCCAATTTCACCATCCGCTATGCTACGCCCCTTTTTGCCATCAGTACCAATGGTATCTATAAAAAGCGGAGCATGCAGGAACAGAAAGAAACTACATCCCTGATCCCGGCGGAACTGTCGCCTTCGTATTTTGTAATGAATGTGCGCAGCGAAGTACTCCTGATGGAGAACCAGGTCAGCCTCTTCGGCCAGGTGGATAATGTCTTCGACAGGCAATACAGCGATCTGCTGGGCGCGCCCATGCCCGGCCGCTGGATAATGGGCGGAATCAGAATATCTTTAAATAAATAAACCT
>DASWYM010000540.1:0-2943 GCA_036404975.1 Chitinophagaceae bacterium | reverse complement strand
CACTCAGGGTGACCACCTCTCCGTTGTTGTTGGTGAACCACTCCAGGGGAAACTCACCCAATACATCGCCGGAAAAGTCCTCTGCAAAGACAATCCTTTCTCCCGGCATAAAGTCGTAGCGGGAATACATTTGCAGGGAAGAGGCGGCTGTTGCTGTTTCATATTGTTTACCGGCGGCGGTATCATCCATTTGCCAACCGTTTTTCACGGGCGCGGAGGATGCCTGGCGTTCCAGCCTTTCCTCGCTTTTATCGAGCGAGCGATCAATACCCTGGTCGATGCGCTGGTCCACGCGGGCCCTGACCTTATCCTTTACTTTATGGAGCAGCCCTGTTTGCGAAGAAGCCATCAGGGGCATCCATACCAGTAAGAAAATAAACTTTTTCATGGTAGTCATATTTTGTACTGCAAAGGAACTCCAGGGGCAAGCGTGGCAGTTCCGCCCGAATAACGAAAAATGTAATTACGTAGTACTACGTAGTGTGCTCACCTGTCCCGCTCCCTCCTGCTACGTACCTCTACGTAATTTCTGCTTTCCGTAATAGGCCGGAAACAGCCGTCATTGGCTGCTTCTAGCTTTGCACCTTCACACAAACACTCCTACCATGTATTATCCCTTTACCAAAACATTTCTCCCCGCCTGGATGATCCTGGCGGTGATTGCACTGCTGGTGAGTTCCTGCAAGCGCGACCCGGAAGTAACTACGCCGGCACCTGTCATTTCCTCGTTTACGCCTGCGCAGGCGGCACCGGGCGCTACCGTGGTCATCAGGGGCCAGCACTTTTCGAATCAGAAGGAAAAAAACGAAGTAAGGTTCAATACGACGCCGGCCACCATCACATCGGCCACTCCCAGCGAATTGGTTGTCCTGGTGCCGGAAGGTGCGGTGAGCGGAAAATTATCTGTCACCATTGGCGACCGCAGTGCCACTTCTTCCGAAGACTTTACCATCAATGCCGCGGCACCCCTGATTAGCGGTATGACCCCTGTCAAGGGAGACCCCGGCACAGTGGTAGAGATTACCGGTGATCACTTCGCCCCAGGAAGCGCTGTTTTTTTTGGTGCTACACCAGCGGGTGATGTAACCGTAGTCAGTAAAACGAAGATCACGGCTAAAGTGCCGTCCGGCGTGCTGACTGATTTCATCAAAGTTCAAAGCAATGGCCTGGAAGCGGTAAGCCAGCAGCCTTTTTACGCACGCCCTCTTATTCTTTCGCTTTCGCCGGGAACCGCCCGGGAAGGAGAAGAAGTAACGATACAGGGGGCAAACTTCAGTACCGTTGCCGGTGAAAACTCCGTTTTCTTCGGACCGGTGGCTGTACCCGGAAGCGATATCATCACTGCTACAGCCGTCACCCTGAAAGTTAAAGCACCCGCCAATGCCTTCGCCTGCAAAGTAACCGTTTCGGTACAAGGGATGCAGTCGAACGAAAGCCCGCAACCGTTTACCCTTTTACCCACTATTGCCGGATATTCACCCGCCAGTGGCGGTGCCGGCACCGTAGTGACGATCACCGGAAAAAACCTTTCGCCTACCGCACAAGTACTGCTGGGCACTACACCCATCACCCAGTACGAGGAAGGCCGGTCAGCAGGGCAAATAGCCTTTAAGGTTCCTGCCGGTGCAGCCTCCGGAACGATGGTGCTGAAGCAGGAAGAGCAGACGGTGGAAGTAGGCGCCTTCCAGGTGACGACAGTGCTGTCACCGGGTGTGTGGACGAAGGCCGCTTCGTACGGGTCCGGCCAGGCACCCCGGTTGAATATTCACCAGGGCATCAATTTCATGCACGACAGCCGGATCTTTATTGGCTATGGCTACTCCAACCTGGGCCTGCTTACCTACTCCAATGAGCTGGCCGCCCTGGATGTTACCAACGCTGCCCACAGCGTCGTGCATCCGGATGCACCCGTTGCCGGTCGTCCCTCGCAAGGGGTAGTAGCCACCTATACGAAGCTGGGCAGCAAAGTGTATTTATTTGGCGGTGGCAATAAAAGTGGCGCCACCAATGAAATCTGGGAATACGATATTGTGGCCAACAGCTACACCAAAAAGGTAACCGTGCTGCCCAATGCCAACAATACCTACCATGCTTTTGTGTACAACAGCGAGATCTATCTCTACCTCTACCGCACCAATGCCACGGGAGCAGAAATTTATAAGTACGATCCGGGCGCCGATGCGCTTAGCTTGTACAGCAACTTTGGAGGCCTTCCCTTCTGGAATGGCTTTAAGGTGGAAGTGGCAGGAGACCTGGCGTATGTTATTGGCGGCACCGAGTCCAGGCAAATCAAGGTCCTGGATCTTAAGAACAAAACGAGGCTGGCCAACATACCCATTCCCCACCTCGCCACGCCAAGCCTTATGGGCAACTTTCTCCATTTCGTCAAGGGAGGCAAGATCTACTTTGGCGGCGGGTGGGACGGGATCAACTCACAGCCGGTAGCGGACTTTTATGTATTCGACCCGGCAACAAAAGTACTGACGCAGCTCGTGGATATCCCCGACCTTCTTTCTTCGTACGCACCGCCTTTTGGCGTGAAAGACGGGATGCTTTACGTGCTTACCGCCAACGGGATCTACAGCTATTTGCCTTAACTAAAGAAAAGAGATAAACAGACAAGCGGCAGGTGATTACCTGCCGCTTTTGTTTTTATCAGAGGGCGGCTTTTGCCCGGAATATTTGGGAACAAGGGAAGCCCGGGGCCCGCTTATCAATCACCGCAGGCGGAGACCCCAGGTGGTCGTGAACGCACGCCCCTATATCAAATCCTCTTTCCCGCAGAGGAATCTCTGCCCCGCCTGGTGCCACCAGTTTGAAACAAATTGAATTTATTGATGAATAGGGGCTACCTGTAAATTATAGAGAGACTTGCTTCCCTGTAAAGCATTGTCCATATCACTGCCCTTGTAGGTAAGACCCTGCAGCTTTTCAGGTACCCCC
>DASWYM010000539.1:0-2954 GCA_036404975.1 Chitinophagaceae bacterium | reverse complement strand
TATAGTAACAGTATATTTTAGCTGCCCCTCAGCGGGGTCTGGGCTGCCTGGCGGCCCCCTCCCGGCCGCCCCTTATACAGGGGGCCTTGAGGAGGCTGAGATCCGGCCGAGATGCGGTTGTGAAGCGGGGTAGATATACTGTTACTATAGCGTAAGTATACTGTTACTATGCTGTTACCCCGGAGTAAGACTACCATAAATACGTGGAAGGCTTAGGCCCTGAGGCAGCGTGATTAAGAACGCTACGTGCTTTTCAGAGAAGGAGCAGGGTACTCCTCCACAACTCCTCAATTGATACCCCGCACTGGGCAAAGCGCATAATAAGAAAGGAGGCAGCCATTTGGCTTCCTCCTTTCTATTTATACTGATTGAAGTTGATTAGTCTACTATTTCCATTCCCCAGGTCTTTCCTTTCTTCACGGCCGGCACCCCTTCGGTGATCCAGCGGGCGGGCTTCTCTCCTTTCAGCAACCAGTCAAAATACTGCTGCTCCCGGATCTGGATGTCCTTGCGGTTCTTCCGCTCCACCAGGTTGTGCGCTTCGCCATTGTAGTTCAGCATCCACACCGGTTTGTTCAGTCGGCGCATGGCAGTAAACAGCTCAATACCCTGGTACCAGGGAACGGCCCCGTCGGCATCATTGGCCATGATCACCAGCGGTGTTGTCACCTTCGGCAATTGGAAAAGAGGCGAGTTTTCAATATACAGTTCCGGCTTCTCCCAAACGGTGTAGCCAATGCGGCTCTGCCCTCTTTCGTACTGCATTTGGCGGTTCACACCACTCTCCCATCGGATGCCGCCATAAGCGCTGAACATGTTGGCCACTGGCGCACCTGCCCAGGCGGCCTTGAACATACCAGTCCGGGTAATGAGTGCCAGCACCTGGTAGCCACCCCAGCTTTGCCCCTGGATGCCGATGTTTTTACTATCCACCCACTTTTTCTTCGAAAGCGCCTGCGCCCCACTGACGATGTAGTTATAGGCATCTCTCGCCGGTTGTCCTTTGGTGTAGCTGATATCCGGCGTAAATACCAGGTACCCCCTGCTTACAAAGAAAGGGATGTTCAGGCGGCTGGGCGTAGGGGCCGGGTCGATGTAATTATGCAGGTTATCCGACACTTTCTCATAGAAGTAAATGATCATGGGGTACTTCTTAGTGGCATCAAAATCTTCGGGTTTGTAGAGCACACCAGTTGCTGCTTTCCCGTTAAAGGCTGTCCAGCGGTACAGTTCTGACGTACCCCAGTTGTAGGTAGCCTGCTGGGGGTTCAGGTTGGAGAATTTAACAGGAGCCGCCGTGCCATTGGTTAGATACAGGTCCGGGGAGGTCACGTAAGTTTCCTTTGAATATACGAAGGCATCCTTATCCCTGGCCTTCAGGAACAGGTCATAAGCCACTGCTTCGTTGGGCGTGATATAGTCAACACTTGTGGGTTTCGCCGCATTAACGCGGGCTACAAAGCTGTTCTTGTTCTGTTCGTTGAAACCACGGTAGTAGAATACCTGGTCCGATGTAAAGAACCGCTCTTCAGGGTCCAGCTTCAGGTTTCGGTACTGCACCTTTGCAGCCCTGCCTGCCGTGATCTTCCGCGGGGCCTTCTTAGCCTCGGGATCCACTTTCCAGGCATCATAACGGTCGTAAACATACACAAACGAATCACCCTGGTGCCATCCCATCAAACCATAAGGATATGGGTCACTGGGCGTATCATGATCTTCATTGTACAGGGGTACTTTTATGGCGGTGCTGATCACCTTCAGTCCTTTGCCATTCCATACGGCGTAATTTTTCGCCTTGCTGTCGTACAGCAGGATGTACTTCCCGGTAGACGAAGGATAAAAGGTGCCTTCGTGGTTACGCTTCACTAGTTTCTTCTCCCCGGTGTATACATTTATGGAATACACATCTGTTTTGCTCTCGCCCCATTGGCGGGCAACCCTTCTGCCGGTGTCGGTGATGGCAATGAAATAAGAGCCTTCCCCTTCTGCCGTAGGAATGATGGTGGGAAAGTCTTTAGAACCCAGTTGCTCGACCTTGTTGGCCCTGAAGTCGTAAACAGCCGTGTAATTCCTCCGCAATTCCTGGCTCAGGTTATTCAGCTGCTGTGTCTGCAGGAAGTCGTCCTTGTAATGCCATATGTCCAGCTTCACCAGGTCGATATCGACCAGGGAGGTATCTTTCGGCGGGGTGATCGGTGCCGTTCCAAAAAACAGGCGGTTACCGCTCTTACTAAACGAAAGGTAGCTGTGCTCGCTGACGGTCATGCCCAGCTTCATGCCCTGGGAGGTCTTATCTACCAGCAGCCGGGCGCTGTCATCACCATTGGTGTACAAATAAAGCTGGTAAAACTTCTGCAGCGCCTTAGTAGCTGTATCCCGTTCAGCCACGAAGGCAGCCTTTGTACCATCCTCGCTGAAAGCAAAGCCTTTGAAGTCATTGCCCCCCTTTACCAGCGTGTCCCATTTCCCTTTCACCAGGTCATAAAGCACTACGCCATTGGCGCTTGAAGAGTCCCGGCCCGACCGGTTTATCTTCATCATCAGCTTTTGCCCGTTGGCACTGAAATAATAATCTGATACATTTTTAAATACTTTCTGTTCCCCGCTTTCCAGCTTTCGCAGCACCAGGTCACTACCCTCGTTACCTCCACCAGCGCCGGCAGGATCGTCCTCGGCATCTACCCCATCACGGTTGCCGCCTTTCACGTTCTTTATTTCGGTTACCAGCAGCACCAGCGAGTCAATGGTCCGCTTCAGGCTGTCCACGGTTTTCTGCGTAGGTCCGACCATCTTACCGCCCGGCACCGGCTCTTTTTCCTTCAGGTAGGCTACCCAGCCGGCTGCCTTCTGGGGTGTTTTATACGAACGTACCTTGGCGGCTTTCGCCACCGGTTCCTTTCCCAGTTCCACAACACCGATAGAGTCCTTTGGCAGGTCTTCAGGTTTCTTTTTCT
>DASWYM010000538.1:0-4007 GCA_036404975.1 Chitinophagaceae bacterium | reverse complement strand
GCCTCGCGAAAAAGGGATGAAGGGCGCCATTGAAAAGGCCCACGAGCTGGCCGCCAACACCCCCAACGCCTGGGTACCCCAGCAGTTCGATAACCTGGCCAACCTGGAAGTTCACCGCCGCACCACGGCCCAGGAAGTACTTCGCGACTTCCCCGATGGCCTCGACTACGTAATCACCGGTGTCGGAACCGGCGGCCACATCACTGCGCTGGCCGAAGTGCTCAAAGAAGCTTTTCCTTCGCTGAAAGTCTTTGCCGTGGAGCCCGAGCTTTCCCCGGTACTCAGCGGCGGCGCGCCCGCTCCCCACCCCCTGCAGGGCATCGGCGCCGGCTTTGTGCCCTCCATCATGAACACCAGCCTGCTGGATGGTGTGATCCAGGTTGGAAAGGATGCCTCGTTCAGTTATGTGCAGCGCCTGGCCCGCGAAGAAGGTATCCTGGCCGGTATCTCCACCGGGGCGGCCCTGGCAGCGGTAGCCGCCAAAATTGCCGACATCCCGCAGGGCAGCCGCATCCTGACGTTTAACTATGACACCGGGGAGCGCTACCTCTCGGTAGAAGGGCTGTTCTAATCCCGTAGGCACCACTTTTTAAAAACGCCACCGCCTGGATATCCAGCCGGTGGCGTTTTCGTTTATAGCGGTTAGTGAAGCAGGAGCTTTTTGGTGTCCGCCACCTGCCCATCAGCAATGAGGCTATAGGTATACAGCCCCCGCTGCAGGCCCGATGCCGAAAATGTTAGCTTCCCTGCCCCTCTTGCCGGCAGGAGCACGCGGCGGCTGCTCTGCCCGCGCTCGTCGGAGATGACCATATGGGCTTCTTTTACTCCTTCCGGGAGGTAGTAGGCAATAATGGTTTTGTCGGCTGCCGGGTTGGGCGCATTCTGCTGCAGGGTAGGCTTACGCATAGTAGTGTGGTTGCCTTGCATAGGGCCAGCAGGACAGCCTCCGGCAAACCTGGAAGGGAACTGCGCCACAATGCCGGCGGCCAGCATATCGGCCATTTCCAGGATGGCCTCGTGCACGGCTTCGTAAGCGGCCACATCTCCCGGGTAATCGGCATTCTTTCGCGCCAGGGCCTCTTTAGCCGTCAGCTCCAGGTGCTCGCGCATCATGGATTTCATTTCGGTAAGCGGCCAGGCAGGATTGGCTCCGCTCAGGAAGCTGGCTATGTCATCGGCATTGGCCACCCATTGGGTGTTGGCTTCCGTAAAGGCAGTCGTGTTGCCGGTCTTCAGGGCCGTAAGCAGGCTGGCGGCTATGGTGATGTGGTCGTGCAGAAGGGCCGCCAGCTGGTTTCCGGCAGCGGCACCATAAAAGGGCTTTATTGCCTCGCCGATATCGGCCTGGTTTTGCAGCAGGCGTCCCACGGCGGCGTTCGTGCCGGGCAGGCCGTCCAGGATATTCAGGATCACGTTGCGCGTCCAGGTAATGTGGTCTTCCCACAGCTGGCGCATATCGGCCTGCAGTTCGCCGGCCGTGGGCTTTTTGTGGGTTTGCGCGGGAGCAGGAGTGCTGGTGGTGATCAGTACCGCCAGGAGCATGGGCACAAGGGTTGACCTGATTTGCATGGCAAAGAGTTGTTGGGTGAAGTAATTGCGTTTATAGGTGTGTGTTGACTCACCGGCTACTATAAGCAGGGCCATTTTGCCGCCCCTGCAGCGACCGGTAAGCATAGGGAACGGGTGCCAGCATCTGATCAGAAAAAAGGCGGGGTAGGCGGGCACCAACCGTTGCCTTATCAACAACAGCTGGTGCGGCTACCTGATACTATAGAGTGGGCGGGGAGGGAAAGGTTACAGCAGTAGCTCCAAATAATTAGCGGCCGGCAATATAGTCCGCCAGCCCGGTGGCCGGCATCGCCTGCTGCTCGCCGGTGGCGAGGGTCTTCACCACGCAGGTGCCTTCCTGCAGCTCGCGGGAGCCCAGGATCACTACGTAAGGCGTCCCCTTACGCTCGGCATACTTGAACTGCTTGTCCATCTTCGCAATTTCGTGGTAGATCTCGGCGGCAACACCTTGACGACGCACTTCCATCAGCAGGCGGTAAGCAGCCTTGCTTTCTTCTGCGCCCAGGTTGAAGAAAAGCACTTTCGTACCCTGCTCCACCGCTTCGGGGAAGAGCTTTAGTTCTTCCAGCACGTCGTAGATGCGGTCCACGCCGAAGGAGATGCCCACGCCCGGGATATTGGGCACCCCGAACAGGCCGGTGAGATCATCGTAGCGGCCGCCGCCGCCAATAGAGCCGATCTTCACTTCGGCAGGTGCCTTGGCCTCGAAGATGGTGCCGGTGTAGTAATTCAGGCCTCGGGCGAGCGTGAAGTCGATGGTGAGTGGTGAGTGGTGAGTGGTGAGTGATGAGTTGGAAAGCACGTACTCCAGCTCCTCTGCGCCCTTCAGCCCAATCTCCGTCTGGGCGAAGAGCTCTTTAACGCGGGCGAGTTTTTCTTCGTTGGTGCCGTCAATGGAGAGGTAATTCTCGATGATTTCCACCTGCTCCTCCGACAGACCCCTGCCCGCCAGTTCTTCCTTTACCTTCTCCAGGCCGATCTTGTCCAATTTGTCGATGGCAATGGTGATGTCCATCATCTTGTCGGCGCCGCCGCACAGCTCGGCCAGGGCCGTAAGGATCATACGGCTGTTGATCATGAGGCGGAAGCCGGGGAGCCCCAGGCGGTTAAACACTTCGGTATAAATGTTTACGAACTCCACCTCGTTGATCAGGGCATTGGAGCCCACGATGTCGGCATCGCACTGGTAAAACTCGCGGTAGCGGCCCTTCTGCGGGCGGTCGGCACGCCACACGGGCTGGATCTGGTAGCGCTTGAAAGGGAAGGTGAGCTGCCCGTGGTTCATGGCCACGTAGCGGGCAAAGGGGATGGTCAGGTCATAACGAAGGGCGCGCTCGGTAATGCCCCTGGTGTTCTTGCCCTGCAGCACCTTATCGAACTCCTGCCGCGACGCCTCATGCTTGGCCGGGTTGTCGAGCCCGTTGTTCAGGATCTTGAAGATCAGCTTATCGCCTTCTTCCCCGTATTTACCCATCAGGGTGTCGAGGTTCTCCATTGCCGGGGTTTCCAGCGGCTGGAAGCCGTAGAGCTCAAATACCGAGCGGATCGTATTAAATATATACTGGCGCTTGCGCACTACCTCGGGTCCGAAGTCGCGCGTGCCCTGGGGAATAGTAGGTTTAGTCATGTGGTCATTAAGTCATTTGGTCATTGAGTCATTATTCCTAACCGCAAACCGGTTTTATTTGTTAGGGGCCACGCCTGCGTACTTTTCAATAATGCGGTCGCAGACGGTGTCGATGAGCTGATACACTTCGTGGAAGCCGGGTTCAGTGCCGTACCAGGGGTCGGGTACTGACTGGTCCTCGCCGGGGTAGAGCTCGTTCATAAACAGTACGGCCTTGTCTTCATTAAAGCGCTCGCGGGCAATGCGGCGCATGTCGTCGAGCACGTCGTCGGCCATGGCGTAGAGGATATCGTAGCGGTCGAAGTCCTCCTTCACAAAGCGGCGGGCCCTCTGCCCACAGATGTCGATGCCGTTAAGGCGGGCCACTTTCTGCGACAGGTGGTGGGGCGCCTCGCCCACGTGGTAGCCGTTGGTGCCGGCGCTGTCCACCGTCCAGTTAAGCCCAGCCTTGCGGGCCTTGTGTTGCAGCACGCCCTCAGCCAGCGGGCTGCGGCAGATATTTCCCAGGCACACCATTAATACTTTCATGCACTTCTTTTTATAGGGGGGCAAAGATAGGAAGCTGCGAGCTACGAGCTTCTAGCTGTGAGCGTTGGTCGTTTACAGGCCCGGGTGTCCTATTTAACCCATGGAGTCGTTTTTCACCACTTCCCATGCATAGGCAACCCGTCCATACTCCCTGTATGACGGGTATCTGATCAGTATCTGATCAGATACTGATCAGATACTGGTTTGATACTGGTCGGATACTGGTCAACCCCGGAGGAGAAGGGGCGGAAAGAAGCCTTTGGTTATGTAAATGACACCCGTG
>DASWYM010000537.1:0-11502 GCA_036404975.1 Chitinophagaceae bacterium | reverse complement strand
TGCTTTGGCGTGGCAGCTCTGGCAGGACTCATCGCCTACAAACGCATTGCCCGGCACCGGTTCGCCGGCAGCCGACCTACTGTTTAGTGCGTTTACTGCGAGCAGGAGCAGGCCTACGGCCACAACAATAGAAGCAATCACCCATATTTTGCGGGAAGGCTTTGCCAGCCGGATAGGAGAGCTATTAGGGTCTTTCACAAGCGTCTTAGTATAAAGAGGTGCAGGAAATGAACAAAATAAGGTATTCAAAAGCTTTTATTAGATGACTTTGGTCAGCAATGTCCACTTTGTACCATCGTTGTAAGTGTCGGTCTTTCGCCTCAGGCCCTGAATTGCTTCCGGGCAGGGTACCTGCAGGCGGTCAGCAGAAAGTGACCGGGACCCTGCGTCCTGCTGACCACTGTCAGCAATTGGTAAGGAGGGCAGGACCTAAATTTGACAGATGGGGGACCGAAGGCGTCCCGGCATTTTACGTGTGCCGTTTTGAATCCGGCAATTAGGGCAGGACGGTGCCGCTGCCTGCATGTATAGTTATGATAACTTTAAAAAGATAGGTACTGCTTTATTTTACCTTTGGAGAATCTTATGCAAACAGCTAAACTCCTGGAAGCGATCCTGCCGGCAGAGCGCATTAAAGCCAAGGCCATTGACCTCGCTGCCTACGCCCCGGACGCCGGTTTTTATTACCTGCGGCCCCAGGCCGTGGTGTTGCCCGTGACGGAAAGCGAGATCATAGCCCTTTTTGCTTTTTCGCAGCAACACGGGGTGCCCCTGACCTTTCGCACGGGGGGTACGAGCCTTTCGGGTCAGGCCATCACCGATGGGGTATTGGTGGACCTTAGCCGCTACTGGAAGTCCATATCGGTAGAAGAAGGAGGCGATCATGTGCGGGTGCAGCCCGGGGTGATCGGTGCGGTGGCCAACGCCCACCTTAAAAAACATAAGCGTAAGATCGGGCCTGACCCTGCGTCGATCAACTCGGCCATGATGGGCGGAATCCTGTCGAACAATGCCAGCGGTATGTGCTGCGGCGTCACCAAGAACTCCTATCACACCACCAAATACATCCGGTTTATCCTGCCCAACGGCAAGGCCTTTTCCTCCGAGCAACCGGACGATTATACCCGCTTTGAGCAGGAGTGCCCGGAGATATTCGGACGCCTCAGCGAGCTGCGCGATACCATCAAGGCGCAGCCGCGCCTGCACGACCTGGTCCGCCGTAAGTACAAGACAAAGAACACGGTGGGCTATTCGATCAATGCCTTTATCGACCACGAGCACCCGCTCGATATACTCGCCCACCTGCTTATAGGGGCCGAAGGAACACTGGGCTTTATATCGGAAGCCGTGTTGCAGACCCTTCCCGATTACCCGGCGAAGTCTACCGCCCTTTTGTATTTCCCGTCCATCTATGCCGCCTGTGCGGCCATTGAGCCCCTGAGGCTTTCCGGTGCCGAGGCGGCCGAGTTGATGGACCGCTCCGCGCTGCGCTCCATTGAACACATTAAGGGGCTGCCCGAGGTGATCAAAACCCTGCCCGAGGGCGCTGCCGCCCTGCTGGTGGAGTACCATGCTGACAACTCCACCGAGCTGAAGGTAAAGACCGATCACTTCTTTGCTGTGGCGGGAGAGCTGTCGCTATTGTACGAGCCCCGGTTTACCGAGAACCCGGCCGAGCAGGCACTGCTCTGGAAAGTGCGCAAGGGGATGTTTCCGTCGGTGGGCGCGGTGCGGGCCAGTGGCACCACGGTGATCCTCGAAGACATTGCCCTGCCCATTGAGCGGCTGGGCGATGGTATTGTGCAGCTGCAGGAGCTGTTTAAAAACTATGGCTACGATAATGCTATCATCTTTGGTCATGCGAAAGACGGCAACATCCACTTCGTGGTGACCCAGTCCTTCAATGAAGCGGCCGAAGTGCAGCGCTACGACCGGTTTATAAAAGAAGTGGTCCACCTGGTGGTGAACCAGTATGGCGGTGCCCTGAAGGCCGAGCATGGCACGGGCCGCAACATGGCGCCCTTCGTGGAAGCCGAGTGGGGCAGCGAGCTCTACGAGATCATGCGCTCGCTGAAAGCTGTCATCGATCCGCACAACCTGCTTAACCCCGGGGTGATCATTAACGACGATCGGAATGCGCATATCCGCCACCTGAAGGACCTGCCGCAGGTGGAAGAGGAAGTGGACAAGTGTATGGAGTGTGGCTTCTGCGAGCACCGCTGCCCGAGCCGCGATCTGACCCTGACGCCCCGCCAGCGCATCGTGGTGCGCCGGGAGCTTTCCATCCTGAAAACCATGGGTAAAAAGCAGGAGTACCGCACCCTGCTGGATCAATACCAGTACAGCGGCATGGAGACCTGCGCGGTGGATGGAATGTGTGCGACCGTGTGTCCCGTAGAGATCAACACCGGGACGCTGATCAAGCGTCTGCGGCGGGAAAGCCACAGCGAGTGGGGCAACAAGACGGCACTGCTGGTGGCGCGTAACTTCCGGGCTGTGACGGTGCTGGTACACCTGGCTTTAAAGACGGGAGTGGCTTTCAACCATTTGCTGGGAAAGAATGCGATGCGCAACCTGACGCGCACGATTCGAAAGGCAATACCTGCTTTCCCTCTTTGGTCCAATACGCTGCGGCCTACAGCAAAATCCTTTAAGGTGCCATCAATGGAGCAAGCCGGGAGGGGAGTTGCGGTGGTTTATTTCCCCACCTGTATTTCCAGGGTGATGGGTGGCCATAGTGAGAAGAAAGAGTCGACGATGGATGTCTTCTACCGTATTTCGGAAGCCGCCGGCATCAAGGTGATCGTGCCGAAAGAGATACAGGGGATGTGCTGCGGGCAGCCATTCTCTTCCAAGGGATTCTACGAGGCGTTCCGGTATACGGCCAATGATACCATCACCAGGCTGTGGGCCGTTACCGAAGGCGGGAAATACTCCGTGGTGCTGGACATTACTTCGTGTACCCATACCCTGCAGATGTGCCGCCCGGTGCTTACCGAAGAAAATAAAAAGAAGTTTGACGCTATCCGGATCATTGACAGCGTGGATTATGTGGCCGATTACGTGGTGCCACACATCCCGCAGCTGCGCAAAAAGTCAAGGGTGGTGCTGCACCCGGTATGCTCGCTGCACCATATGGGCCTGGAGCAGAAGTTCCTCTCCGTAGCCCGCCAGCTGGCCGAGGAGGTAGTGGTACCCCTGCATGCCGGCTGTTGCGGTATGGCCGGCGACCGGGGCTTCCTGGTGCCCGAGCTAACCCAGTCGGCTACACGTCCCGAGGCAGAAGAAGTGAAATCCGTGGCATCGGAGGGATATTATTCTTCTTCGAAAACCTGCGAGATGGCAATGAGTGAAGCCGTTGGCGTAAATTACGAGTCGATACTGAGCCTGGTGGATGATTGCCTCGGGCAGGAGGAAGTAATGACAAAACAACCCGAACTCAGTTCCGTAGATACCATCTAAATAAGTACTTATGAAGACCGGCGCAATGGCCTTCTTGTTAGTCGCTTCTTTCTGTTCCACTGTAGTGTGGGGGCAGGGTGTTTCCGATTCGGTGAAAGTATATAATGCCGGTGTCAACGGCAATAGTACCACCAACCTGCTGGCCCGCCTGGACCGGGATGTCCTCAGTAAAAGCCCGGAGTTGGTTGTGTTGATGGTGGGTACCAACGACATGCTCAATGAAAACAAGACCCTTACCATCGGGCAATACGAAAAGAACTACCAGGAGTTGATTACCCGCATCCGATCAAAGGCCGATGTGGTATTGATGACCATTCCACCTGTTTATGCGCCCTATCTGGCGCAGCGTAAGCCGCAATTCCGCGGTGATGAGAAAACCCCGCCGGCCCGGGTGGACTCGGCTAATAATGTGATCCGCGGGCTGGCAGCAAAGAACAACTGCGTGCTCATTGACCTGAATAGGATCCTCGCTGCCTGCGGCGGAGCCAACACGGAGAAGGAGGGGCTGTTTCAGAATGAAGCAAATTCGGGCATGGCCGACGGGGTGCATCCCACGGCCAATGGCTATAAGGTTGTTGCTGCCGCCGTGTACCAAACCATTTTGAGCCACAAGCCGGGCGTAAAATCGGTGGTATGCTTTGGCGACAGCATCACCAATGGCTACCGCATGGCCGGGCAGGGAACCACCGGAGGGGATACCTACCCGGCCATATTAAACAGGATGATGAACCCTTAGCGTATAAGTAAACCTGTTCGATTGCATGGCTCTTTAAACTATGGTCCTCTTGCGCCGTCATAGTCTTATACCAATTATGTACTGTATGAGAGCCGCTCTCGCTGTCTTTACACTGCTCCTCTTTTTCGAAGCACCGGCACAATACCGATTTGCTTCCCTCGATAGCCTCCTGCGAAAGAATAACGCAACCCTTTCGGGAACAGGCGGCGGCTGGACAACCATTCTGGTAAAAGACGGTACCATCCTGTACAGACATTCGGAGGGTAATTTTAATGCCGATAAGCCAGTATCTATAGCTTCTGCTTCCAAGTGGTATGCAGGCGTGCTGATCATGCGGTTGGTAGATGAAGGGGCGCTGTCGCTCAATGACAAGGTCAGCCGGTATATTCCTTCATTCAACACGCCGGAGAAGAAAGAGATTACCCTGAAGCAGTGCTTTGCACTGACCAGCGGCTTTGCGGGTAGCAGTGAACCGCTCGATGAAGCTATGGAGGGGAGCCGCAAGCAAACCTATGCCGCCATGGTGGACGAAATAGCCCAAATGCCGCTGGTAGCAAAGCCCGGTGCGCAGGTGAACTACGGCGGGCTGGCCATGCAGGTAGCAGGGAGGGTAGCAGAGATCGCCACCGGCAGAAGCTGGAACGACCTCTTTGACGAAAAGGTAGTAAAGCCGCTGGGCCTTGAGCGTACCTGGTGCCTGGGAAAGAAGACGGGCGGCGTGCCGCGCATAGCCGGTGGCGTGGTCAGTACTGCTTCGGACTACCTGAAGCTGTTGGAGATGCTTTCACAAAAGGGATTATACAAAGGCAAAAGAATCCTGTCGGAGAGGGCCGTAAACATCCTTCTTTCTGACCAGACCGGCACAGCCACTATTGGTTATAGTCCCTTTACCAAGTACAAGAGGACCTTGAACACCCCCACTGACCCGCGCTATGGCATAGGAAACTGGGTGATCCAGATAGAACATGTGGATGTCAATACCTCGCCGGGCGCATTTGGCTTTACTCCCTGGATCGACCGCAGGCACGGCTATTACGGGGTGATCGCCGTGCGGAGTGCCTTTCCCAAAGTGATGCCGGTGTTCTGGGAAGCCCTGCGGCTGGTGGATGAAGAACTAGAGGCTAAAAGCAAAATGCCCGGTGGCCCGGGCATAGTAAAGTAATTGGTTCAGTGATACCTCATTTAGCATCCCGCACACACCGGAAGCCGGTATGTTCCAGGCCGGTGTCGGGGCTGCTCTTCATGCGGCGCGCCACGCGGTAGCCGCTGCAATAGCTGTCGTTGCACAGGAAGGAACCGCCGCGCAGTGAGCGCTTGGGCGTGTAGGGATCATCGGGGTCGTAAGAGCTGGCCGGGCCCTGCGGGTTCTCGGTTACCCCGTTCGCCAGCGTTTTATAGTAATTGGCGTCGTACCAGTCGCTGCACCATTCCCACACATTGCCCGACATATCAAACAGTCCATAAGGGTTAGGCTGGTACGATTTAACCGGGGCAGCGGTCACATAACGGTCCTGCAGGGTGTTTTTATAGGGGAACTGTCCATCCCAGCTGTTCATCTTGGGTTTGCCGTGGTGGATGGCTTCGTTGCCCCAGGCATAGAGGGCATCAGGCTTGCCGCCGCGGGCTGCGAACTCCCATTCGGCTTCGGTGGGCAGGCGTTTCCCCGCCCATTTGCAGTAGGCTTGCGCGTCTTCCCAGGCCACGTGCACCACCGGGAAGTGCTCTTTGCCTGTGAGGTCAGAACCAGGGCCCTGTGGTTGTTTCCAGCTGGCGCCTTCGATCCAGCTCCACCACTGGCTATAGTCGGAGAGGTTCACCGGCCCCGAAGAAGATTTAAATACGAGGGAGGCCGGCACCAGCAGGCTTTCGTCGGGCTTGGGCGTGCCGGGAGGCAGGGTTTTCTTCAGCTCTTCCCAGTCGGGTTTGCGCTCCGCCACCGTTACATAGCCGGTAGCGTCCACGAATTCCTTAAAATGCGCATTGGTGACTTCGGTAGCGTCCATCCAGAAGGGAGCCACCTTCACTTTGTGCTTTGGGTATTCGTCGGCGGAGGCCTGTTCGTTATCGCCGCCCATTAGAAACTCCCCGCCCGGGACGAAGACCATCCCTTTGGTGGAACTGTCACCACCAAAAGCTACGGAGGCATTGCTGCTGTCCCCGGCCCCACCAAAGCGGGCCGGGGCCTTCATGCAGGAGGTTGTTTCTTGTGGATTGGTCACACTACCGGCAGCGCCATCGCTGCAGGAGGTGAATGTCAGGAGCAGGCCGGAGGCAGCCAGCAAGGCTCCCAGTGTTTTTCTTTTTCGCAATAGCATTTTTACGGTCCTATAGTTTATTGAAGTGAACGGAAAACTAGAAAACCCGTTTTAGTATGTAGACGCAATATAATGATTACCAGTTGTCTGTCCTAAACGACGAAGCCGGTAGGCCATCTTTATTATACAGGTCGCCCGTTACCCAGTCTTTAAAGGCATAGCGCACGGCTACCGGGCTTTTTACTTCAGGGCCCCAAACGGCCACGCCGTATGGCGTAATGATGGCCTGGGCAGGGTAGAAGACCTTGTCGGCGCCGGCTATTTCAAACTGGGTAAGCCCTTTTCCTTTATCGGTAAGCCCGCTGCCGGTGTGCTCAAAGCGCAGGTGCGCTGTGTCGCCCTTTACCTGTAGGCTCCTGAATACCGGTCCGCTCCAGGCCACGTCTTTGAAGCCGTAGGTATTAGCCAGGGCCAGCTGGTAAAGTCTTTGAGCTACGGTGGATTTATCGGAAGGGTGAATGTTGTTTTCCTCCCCCGCATCCAGCGTCACGGCCATGCCGCTATGGGGAATCAGGTCCAGCGCTTTCAATTGAGCTTCCCTGACCCGGGTAGAAGCGTTGGTCGAGTCTTTCCGGTTGAAAGGAGCTATCTGTACAAAGTAAAAAGGAAGGCTGTTGTTGTTCCACTGGGCTCTCCATCCTTTTACCATAGAGGCCATAAGATCTGCATACATATGCGGGTTGCGGGCATTGGCTTCTCCCTGGTACCATAGAAAGCCCCGGATGCCGTAGCCCACTGCCGGGTGGATCATAGCATTATAAAGCACGGTGGGTTGGTTTTTGAGTTTCGCCGGCGGATTGGTGGTAGAGGGAAGCTTCACGGTGGCGAAATCTTTGAGGTTGTGGGCCGGCATCCAGGCTTCAATAGGAGTGCCCCCATAGGCGCTTGCAATGATACCGACCGGCACCTTGAGTTTTTCCTGCAGAAGACGGGCGAAGAGGTAGCCCACCGCGCTAAACGGCTTTACCGAGGCCGGGGTGGCGGCTTGCCACTTTCCTGAAAAGGTGTCCTGAGGGGTGACCTGTGCTGCCCGGGCAACCCGGAAGAGGCGGATCTGGGGATTGGCCGAAGACTCGATGAAGGCCTGGGAACCAGCAATGGCCTGCCGGGGGAAACCCGCCATGGCCATTTCCATGTTCGACTGCCCGCTGCAGAACCATACTTCTCCAACCAGCACATCCTGCAGCTCGAGGATGTCGGAGCCGGTGATGCGGATGGTGTAGGGGCCCCCGGCTTTGGGGGTAGTGACCTGTACCCGCCAGCCGCCGTCGGCAGAGGCGGTAGCCGTATAGCTCTTTTTATTCCACGAAGTGCTCAGGGTTACCTTGTTTCCCGGTTCGGTCCAGCCCCAGATGGGTACGCTTGATTGCTGCTGCAGCACCATGCCCGTACCAAACACCTCCGGGAGCCGGATTGCTGCCCCGCCCGACAGGAAAGGTGCCGCCAGGAGCAGGGTCAATAGGATCTTTTTCATCATGGTTGTTTTGGATAGGAACCAATGTCCCCTGAATTATTTTTAAGGGGTTAGTCTTCCTCGGAGGACGAGGTCCCGCTAAAGCAAGTTAAGGCCGCTCGTTTTGCCCTGCTTGTAGTATTGTAGTCGGGAATGCAAATTTTGTGTAAGCATTGCTTGCCACCGTTATGCTCCAGGCCATACAGGCTTTGGTTTCATCCCTTATTGCCTGCTGTTTGAGTCAAAATGTCATAAAGGTATAAGTGATAGAGAACCTGTGAGACGGAAGGGGTTCTGGAAAAACCCCGGCAAGCAGGACTACTATTCAGAATCTCCGCAGAGTAGGAATCGTTTTTCCAGGTACAGCGGTTCCGGAAGAAGGTATGGAACGGCTCTTTCTCCTTGCTCAAAGCCGTTATTTGCCTGTTTTAGAGCCCTTTCTACAAAACTTACATACACAAATACAATTGTGACAAGGCTCCCTTAAAGCGGTGTTTACCTTAGTTTGACTAAAACGATTGTCGAACCGAACCATGGTGAAAAGAACGCTATCCATATTTCTGGGCCTTTTTATCACAGGAAGCCTGCTATATAGTCAGGCGCCGGAGCAGAGCCGGGGGCTGCAGGGTAAGCCGAATGTGCTGTTCATTGTGGCCGATGACATGAATACCTATAGCTTGCTGAAAAACTACCCGGTCCTCAAAACACCTGCCCTCGACAAGCTGGTAAACGAATCTTACTATTTCACCAATGGAAGCTGTGCGGCCCCGGTGTGCATTCCTTCGCGGGCTTCGTTCTTTACGGGAAAGTTCCCCCACAACACCGGATCCTATTTTAATGCCCCGGACATCTGGAGCGGCACCACACTGTCGACCACCGAGGTGATGCCGGAAACCTTTAAGAAAAACGGCTATACCACCTGGGGGCGGGGAAAGATCTTCCACCTGGACTTGCCCGGCAACAGGGAAGCACTGATGTTTGACAATAAAGTTTTCAAGGGTGGTTATGGGCCTTTTGGAGGGAAGGAAGACCGGATGAGCAAGAATCGCTGGATGGCGGTTAAGCCCTGGGAGGGACCGGACTCGGACTTTGCCGATGTGAAAAATGCCGATGCGGCAATAGAGTTCCTGGTGCAAAGTCACGACAAGCCTTTCTTTATGTACTTCGGGATGTTCCGGCCCCATTCGCCGTACACAGCCCCCAGGCGTTTTTACGACCTCTATAAAGACGAGAAGTTTACCCTTCCACCCGGTTTCAACGAAAAGGATCTGGACGATGTGCCCCTTGCCGGCAGGGCTTTGGTGGATTCCATGGCCGGCTACCGCAAGGCCGGAATGAGCAAAAAAGAGGTATGGCTGGAGTTGATGAGAGCATATTGTGCCAATTACTCCTTTGCAGATTGGACCATCGGGCGGGTGCTGGAAGCACTGGACAAGAGTCCATATGCTAAAAATACCATAGTCATTTTCGTCTCCGATAATGGCTTTCACAACGGCACCAAGAGCCACTGGACCAAAAGTACCCTGTGGGACCAGGCCGATGTCGTGCCTTTCCTGGTGCGCCTGCCAGGCGGCAAGGCTTATAAGCTCCCCCAGACGGTGAGCCTGGTGGACATTTATCCCACCCTGGTAGAGTACTGTTGGTTGAAGGGACCGGATCATGCCCTGGACGGTCAAAGCATGGTGTCCCTCTTCAATGACCCGGGAGCAAAATGGAACCGTGCCGGCCTGACCTCGTTTGGAGAATATTATACTGGCGTAAGGGATGAACGTTACCGGTACATTCGCTATCCGGATGGTTCCGAAGAGCTCTATGATCATACCAATGATCCTTACGAGCAGGTGAACCTGGCCGGCAAGTCGTCGATGAAAGAGGTGAAGGCAAGACTGGCAAAGTCGCTGCCGAAGCAATATGCAAAGTCCCTTGGACGCAAAGGAGAGGAGTAATAACGCGGGGATGGGTTCCGTAAGAGGAGCGCTATCCCTGGTAAAGAATACAAACAAAAACTAAAACTTAAAGGTTGTGGGGCCCTGGAAACATAAGGGTAATACGACTGGCTAATAACATAAACACTAAAGAATGCGGCGAATTTTATTGCTATTATCATTTGCTTCCATGTTAGGGGCGGAAGCACAAAACTGGAAAGCAGCTCCTGTAAGCTTAACAACCCAGTGGGGAGAGAAAGTGACTCCGGAAAATGCATGGCGCGAGTATCCTCGTCCCCAGATGAAACGGGATGCGTGGATGAACCTGAATGGTCTTTGGGATTACGCCGTAGTGAAAAGAGGGGAGAAGGCTCCTGCCAAATATGACGGGCAGATTCTGGTGCCTTTTTGTATCGAATCGTCCCTGTCGGGTGTGGGTAAACCGCTTCTGCCTACGCAAGAGCTGTGGTACAATAAGAAATTTACTCTTCCGGCTGATTGGAATGGCAAGGAGATCATCCTGCGTTTTGATGCCGTAGACTACGAGACAAAGCTGTGGGTCAATGGCAAGAAAGTAGGAGAGCACAAAGGTGGTAACGACCCTTTTTCGTTTAACATCACTCCCTACCTGACCAAAAGGGGGCAGCAGGAAATCGTGCTGTCGGTGTGGGATCCTACCGATACCGGCCTGCAGGCCCGCGGCAAGCAGGCCCTGGAGCCTAAGGGCATCTGGTACACACCGGTTTCGGGTATCTGGCAGACCGTATGGCTGGAAGCCCTGAACAAGACCTCCATCCGGAAGTTCGACCCCGTACCGGATATCGATAACAACAAGATCAACTTCCAGACAGCGGCGGTAGGACTCACCGGTAAGGACCGGCTGCAATTGACCATCAGCAATGGGGGCTACGTCATAAAAGATACCGTTCTCCAGTACACCCCTGACTTCTCCGTGACGATCCCCCAGCCGAAGTTGTGGACCCCGGAACACCCGAACCTGTATTCGGTAGAAGTATCCCTGCAAAGCAACAATAAGGTAGCCGACAAGTTCAGCTCCTATTTTGCGATGCGTAAGATCGCCCTGGGCCTTGACCGCAATGGCTACCAGCGCCTGATGCTCAACAACGAGCCCGTTTTTCAATACGGTACCCTGGACCAGGGCTGGTGGCCCGACGGGCTACTGACGCCGCCTTCGGATGATGCGATGTTGTTTGATATGGTAAAGCTGAAGGACATGGGCTTTAACATGATCCGCAAGCACATCAAAGTGGAACCCTCCCGTTATTACTACCATGCTGATACCATGGGGCTGCTGCTGTGGCAGGACATGCCCTCCGGCTTTGAAGGTGGCGGCAAGCCGTCGCATGTTGCTGCCGATGCCAAAGTAGACTGGGTACGCCCGGCAGAATCGGCAAAGCAGTTTGAGCAGGAATGGAAGAACATTATGGACCACCTTCGCTTCTTCCCCAGTATCGTGATGTGGGTGCCGCTGAACGAAGGGTGGGGCCAGTACGACACCAAGCGGATTGCCGAACTGACCAAGCAGTACGATCCTACCCGCTTGGTGGATGCACCCAGTGGCTGGACCGACCGGGGTGTAGGTGATGTGAA
>DASWYM010000536.1:0-4223 GCA_036404975.1 Chitinophagaceae bacterium | reverse complement strand
ACGAACTTCTCATTTACCAGTTGCAGCAGCTTGCGCTTGCTCATGATGGTGTAATTGAGGTTTAGGCGGGCAAACTCATACTGGTGAGAGGGAAATATTTCCAGGCTGTTGATCAGCCAATCGTATAACTCGCGGTGGGGCACAAACTCCAGCGTACAGATCGAGTGCGTTACGTGCTCAATACTATCGGAAGGCGGATGCGCCATATCGTACATCGGGTAGATACACCACTTATCGCCGGTGCGGTGGTGGTGGGCATGCTTGATGCGGTACAGTATAGGATCGCGCATCAGCATATTAGTCGATGCCATATCGATCTTAGCACGAAGCACCCGGGTACCGTCTTCGTATTTACCCGCCCGCATATCTTCAAACAGCTGCAGGTTCTCCTCCACGCTCCGGTTGCGGTAAGGACCATCCTGTCCCGGTGTAGTAGGCGTGCCCTTCAGGGCCGCTATTTCTTCAGGAGTGGAATCGTCTACGTAAGCCAGTCCCTTTTTGATCAGGGCGACGGCGAATTCGTATAGCTGCTCAAAATAGTCAGAAGCATAACGCTCGTTCTCCCACTTGAATCCCAGCCACTGCACGTCTTCCTTGATGCTTTCCACGTATTCTGTTTCTTCGGTCACCGGGTTGGTGTCGTCGAAACGCAGGTTGGTATGGCCTCCGTATTTTAGCGCCAGGCCAAAGCTAAGGCAGATTGCTTTGGCGTGGCCAATATGCAGGTAGCCATTAGGCTCCGGAGGAAAACGGGTAACTATTGATTTGTACTTTCCGCTTTTCAGGTCCTCTTCAATGATTTCTTCTATAAAGTTCAAGCTTCGTTCTTCGCTCATGCTATTGTTTTCAGGAGGAGCAAAGATATTATTAATATCTTTTTGATCCCGGAGTGTTGTGTGAGTGGTATAAACAGGCAAGGTCCATTACTCTAGGTCAGCACCAATTCCTTATCCAGCTTTTTGAGCACATCAAAGTGCCTCTTGGAGTTTTGCAGAAAAGTGTATCCTTTTTTCAGCCCCCAGTATTCGATCCCTTTCTCCCGGTTAGCCTTACTGATCGTGTACAGGGCCTTCCAGTGCCGGAGGATTTCTTTATAAGCGCCCAGCAACGTAAAATCCCCGGTATAGATATGATTGGGCACCGAGCCGGCACCGTTAAACTCGAGTATGTAAAAGTTGCGCCCCTCCAGCATGTCTTCAATCGAGTGGCACTTGATATCATAACGGCCGTAATAAAACTGGCTGGCCCGGCTGATCTCGTCGAAGAGGTGCACCAGTCGCTCATTTACCCTTTTGGTCAGGTTCGTGAAATGGGCGCCATTTATCAGGTTGGCCACATGCGACAGGCGGTAGCGCTCGCCTTCCGCAAGCACCGCGGAGAGTTGGCTACCCTGCTCACGGCGCATCCGCTCCAGCCAGCGAGCGGCTTCCGGGCTGCATGTAATGAGTTCTTCCAGGGTAGAACGGCCATCACCCTTCACCTCCAGCAGGTTCTTCTGGATCATGGCGGTAATCTCTCCCCTTTCCTTTCCCGGCTGGCGGCAATAAAAGACACTCACCTCGTAGGGCGTGTCCAGGAACTCCTGCACCAGGTAAGTGGCCGGCATCCGCTCATGGTATTGCCTTAAATGCTCTTCCCTTTCAATCTTCCGGAACATAATGCCTTTCATGCCTACGTCAGGCTTGACAATAAAGGGATAGGTCAGGCCCTTCTGTGCCACCTGCTGCACTACGGTAGCAAATGGACTTGCCGGCTCCACAATTACAGTGCGCGGACATAAATGACCGGGCAATTGCCGGTACATTTCTGTCTTTGCTTCCCCTTCAAACCCTCCCAGGGATAAAGTAGGATTGGAAGCCGTAAAATACCAGAGCGACCGGCTTTTTAGATATAAGCCTGCCCAGGCAAAAGACAATGGGGAATAAAAAAGGTAGAAAGGCCACTGCTGCCAGTCGGTAATCTTCTTCACTATCCGTTTCCACATCAGAAAGCGTACGTCTTTGCTTCCAATAAGCGGTTTTCGGCATCGGCATATATGATCCGGGGCTCAAAACCCATAGCGTCCTCTTCGGTAAAATACCCGAAGGCCAGGATGTGGATCTTGTCGCCTTTTTTAAACAGCTTGGAAGCGGCCCCGTTCAAGGTAACAAAACCCTCTTTCTTGCTGCGCACTACGTAGGTGACTATGCGGTTGCCATTGGTGAGGTTATTGACGTGCACCTGCTCGAAAAGTCGCAGTCCAGCTGCTTCAATCAAATCGTCGGGCAGGGCTATGCTTCCGGGGTATTCTTCCGAACTTTCCGAAACAATCAACTGTTGAATCTTCGTACGTAATAATTGAATGAGCATGGAACTAAAGGTTTGTGTCATTAAGGGTTTGAGGAGGCTGTTACCTGTTCAATATATAAAAATTAAGCCAATACACACCCCATAGGTGCACCCTTTCTCCTAAGCGCAGGCACTTCCTTAATAACCACAGCGGTAAGATTGCGGAAGGTCCTCCGAAACAAGCGCAACTTCTGCAAGTGGTACGATAATGGTGTAACTTGGATAAAGCAAATCAATAGGTATGGATATTATTATTCAGTCATTAGGATTTAAAGCAAGCGACGCATTAGAAGCTTATATCAGGGAAAAGCTGGAAAAGCTGAATCCCAACGACCGGATCATAAGGGCTAATGTGATTCTTTTCCTCGGACCGGACAGGGCTACGGCTAATAATTATTGTGAGATCCGCCTGGAAGTACCCGGCAACGATTTATTTGTTAAGGAAAGCAACCCCGAATTCGAGACCGCCATAGACGAGGCCGTCAACAGGCTGCAGTCCATGTGGCGCAAAGCCCGGGAAAAGGAAATAGACCGCAACCAGGGCAGGGTAAACGAATTGTGACCTATGCAGCAGTTTGCCCGGTTTACCTTTTACGGCAATCTGAACGATTTTCTTTCCAAAAAAGACCGAAACCATAGGATAACCTATAGCTTCAAGACGTTACCGGCAGTAAAGGACGCTCTTGAAGCTATGGGCATTCCTCATGTAGAGGTGCATTGGCTGCTGGTGAACGGCACTTCTGCCCGGTTCAATTCCCGCCTTCATCCTGGCGACGAAGTGGAAGTATACCCGCAGGATACACTCCCGAGCCAGCCCGGGCTTCCGTCGCTCCTGGACAAGAGCCTCGCTCCGCGCAAATTTGTACTTGACGCCCACCTGGGTGCCCTTGCGCGCCGGCTTCGCCTGCTGGGCATCGACACTGATTATAGCCCCACCTATACCGATAGGCAACTCGCACTGATTTCCTGTAATGAAAACAGGATCGTTCTTACCCGCGACATCCCGCTGCTGAAGCAAAAGATCATCGAGTGGGGCTACTGGCTACGCTCGCAACAGCCAGAGGAACAACTGTTGGAGGTTATCAGGCGCTATGACCTCGCGCCCTCCTTTCAACCCTTCACCCGCTGCCTTGCCTGCAACGGCACGATACACCCTGTAGAGAAAGAAGCGGTAGTGGAACACCTGCCTCACGATACCCAAGAATACTTCAACGAGTTTTATCAATGTGCTGCGTGTGGCAAAGTGTACTGGAAAGGCTCGCACTACGAGCGCATGGTGCAGCGCATTAAGAACTTAAATGAAAAGCTATAGGGGAGGCTGGCGCATAGCCTGCTTGTCGCTATCCGGACGCAGGATGTCCAGCCGGTAGCGCATCACCAGCTCGTTGCGGTAGATAATATTGATCCATTCTACCGTGTCTGAGGTTACCGGGAAGCGGTAAGTCAATTTCGCGCCGGCCACTTCCGGGTGCAGGTTCACCAGTTTACCGGCCTGTGCCAGCAGGGTATCCGTATAAAGGGGATCCGGCTCTTCACGGTTGGTATCAATATCCGTCCTGTTCAGCACGATCTTTACTTCGTCCCCCACGGCAGCCTCTATCACTCCCCGGGAAGGCGAAAAAGTCCTGATCCGGTTTTTGACAAACTGGGACGATTTATAAGGCGTATGGCTATACTCCCGGTAGACAGGCGGATTGTCCAGCAAGGTCCACTTTAGTTCATCGGGATAATGGTCGCGGATAAATTGGTCCGGCGGGGTCATGAAGTAAAAATCATCATAGCGGCGGATAAACTCGTCCCCCCGGTACGAAACAACCCCTGCGGCCCAGGTAGCGTCCATAAGATACCACGTAGAGTCGATGTACACGGCATTCCATGCATGGTTGGACAGGAAG
>DASWYM010000535.1:0-6134 GCA_036404975.1 Chitinophagaceae bacterium | reverse complement strand
TCAAAGCCCTCAGTAATAGAATTACTGAGGGCTTTGTTCATTACATATATTCCTTTTCCACTGAAGGATACCCATCCATCTTTGACGCCCACTCATCACTCACCACTCATCATTCATTACTCATCGCGCCGTTTGCGGTTTATTTGTTTACATTTATCCGCAACAGTACTGACCACCCGAATGGAACATCCCAACCGTAAACGACAGGCAGCCCTGCTGCGCACTGCCCGCAAAGTCCACCGCTGGATGGGCGCCGTGCTGTTTGTCTTCTTCTTTATCATTGCCCTCACCGGCCTGCTCCTCGGCTGGAAGAAGCAAACCGGCCTGCTGCCCCCCTCGCAAAAAGGTGCTTCCACCACCCCCGCCGACTGGCTGCCCATCGACAGCCTCCGCCTGCGCGCCAACACCTACCTGCTCGACAGCATCTCCCCCGACCTCTCCACCGAGATCGACCGCATCGATATCCGCCCCGACAAGGGCATGGTCAAGATGGTGTACAAGGACCACTACTGGGGCCTGCAGCTCGATTGCACCACCGGCCGCGTGCTGCAGGTGGATCGCCGCGCCTCCGACTTCCTGGAGCAGATCCACGACGGCTCCATCGTCGACCTCAACCTCCGCACCGGCGGCGACTGGTTCAAACTGTTTTATACCTCCGTTATGGGCATAGCCCTCCTCCTGTTCACCATCACCGGCTTTTGGCTCTGGTACGGTCCCAAGCAGATGCGGAAGGCGGGACATGTTCCTCACCATAAAGCACCGCCACACCACACCCCCAACCCCTAAAGGGGAAACCCGGCGCGCAAGACCCTGGACGTGAAACGTGAAAGGTGAGATGGCTACACACTTCACGCTATACGCTGTACGCAAAGACAATGAGGGATGAGTGATCAGTGATGAGTGGGTCTCCGCTGTAGTAAGATATCCTGCAATAGGCCGCCGTCAAATGCGAGGGAGTAATCAATAATGGGCTAGGGTAAACCTCTTCCCGCTGTCGGACACGGCTATGGACTATACGGCTCTCCTCATTCACCATTCACCATTCACCAAAAAGAAAAAGCCCAATCATAGGGTACGATTGGGGCTTTTTGTTCATCCATCCTTGTTTGCGTCCAACTAGCCGTTTAATAGCTTTGATCCGTGCAGGTACCCGTTGGAGGGATGGTATATGAATAAGATGCTTCCTTCTTTGATCCAGTTGATCACCTTCTTGCTCTGGTGGGCCGGTACGGCGGGGCAGCCAAACGAGCGGCCATTGTAACCTGAATTCCTGCGGTGCTCGCCGATATAGTTAGCGCCGTGCACCACGATGGCCCTTTCCATAGCCTTATCGTTGTAGCCGCGCTCCAGGCCTTCAAGGCGCAGCGACAGGCCGTGCTTGCCAAAATAAGTATTCTCGGTTACGTAAAAACCCAGGCTGCTTTGCAGCGACGACATACGGTTCGAGAACTTATTAGCATAGTCCAGGCCTGAGTTCTTGCCATGGGCCACGTAAGTATTCAGCAACACTTCCTCCTTATCCATGTCGATGATATACATGCGCTTCTTGCGCGACGACTGGCTGAAGTCCACCACCGTTAACGTATTGTTGCGAACAGCTCCCCGGGCAGCCAGTTGGGCATAGCCTTTGTAAGCATACTGTAGGGTTTGTTTCGACAACCCCATGGCAGCCAGACCCAGGCGCTCGTACAGGGCGGCACCGGCAGCCTCTACAGCTTCCGCCATAATGGCTTTAGCGGCATGGGTCGAAGTACTGATAATGGAAGTATGCGTGGAGGCGGAGCGTTCGGCGGTGTTCCCCCCTGCCTTTACCACGGGTATGGCAAACAGCGAAGCTGCCAGGCCCAGGACGGTAAGTGATAGGATCGGTTTTTTCAAGACTAAGTGGTTTTACTGATATTGGACAACGCCGAAGTTACGAATTTATTATCCCCAGCTCAACCGTGCAAGAAAGGCTTAGAAAACTTTAAGAAATTAAGGGTTAATACGTTAAGGCCTTATAAACAGGGCAGTAATAATACGACAGCGGGATAGGAGAAAGCCCAAATCGTGTAAGAAATGCTGTACGCTATAAGCTATACGCGGTACGCAAAGAGTATGAGTGATGAGTGATCAGTGATGAGTATCCTCCGCTATAGGAAACCTTCCTGGAGTAGGCCAGTGGCAGCAGCGAAGCAGTAATGAATCATCCTATAATCAATAATCCTTTCCGGTTAACCTCTTTCTGCTATATTGAACGGCTATGGTCCATGGACCATCAACTATGGACTCCCCTCTCACGTCTCACCTTTCACTTTTCACTTCCCCTACTTCACCCTTTTCATTTCGCGGCGCTTCATCAGGAACTCGGAGCCGTAGATGCGCAGCAGCAGGATAAACAGCGAGATGAGCAGGGGCCCGAACACCAGCCCGATAAAGCCGAAAAGCTGTATGCCCACGATGACCCCGAAGACGGTAATAAGGGGGTGGATATCGCCGAGCTTCTTATTGATCAGGAAGCGGAAAAGGTTGTCCACCAGCCCGATAAGCAAAAAGCCCCACAGCGTCATGGCAATGCCCTGGCCGATCTTCCCCTGGGCAAAGAGCATCACAGCCAGCGGCACATAGACCAGCGCCGCTCCCACGATGGGCAGCATGGCCGAAATACAGGTGGCGGCAAACCACACGAAGGGCTCGTCGATGCCAATAATCAGGTAACCTACCAACCCCACCAGGCCCTGTATGAAGGCGATAAGTGGAATACCGATCACCGAGGCCTTTACCATGGTGTCCACCTCCTTGCCCAGTTGCTCCACGTTGTTGTCCTTGAGAGGAATATACTCATAGAGCGTTTCCTCCATGCGACGGCCATTCACCAGCATGAAGTATAGGGTGAAGTACATGATACCTATAATAGTGATGGTATTGAGCGTCACGCCCAGCACCTTGGGCAGCAGCTTGGTGAGGTAAGGTCCCAGCTCGTTGATCGCATTAGGATTGATGATCCGGTAGCCGATCTTCTGGCTGATCTCGGTGGCAAAGCGCTTCAGCGACTCCAGCATCTCGCCCGAGTGGGTCACCACGTAGCTGACCTTGGAATAGAGAATATTACCCAGGATGCCGATGGGCACCAGGATCACAAAGAAGGAAAGCACCATCAGTACGCCGGCCGCCACGTGCGGCTTCCAGCCCCTCACCTCCACCAGGAAGAACATGCGCCGGCGCATCAATACATAAAAGGTGATGGAGGCCAGCACCGCCGAGAGGAAAAACCACAACTCCCGCAGCAGCACAATGGCCAGGAAGGTGATAATAAGGATAAAGCCAATCTGCCGGATTACGTTGGTGTCGATGGTATTATTCGGGTTGCTGTTCATGAGGGAGAGCCAATAGGCGTGAAATTAGGGAAAAAATTGCGCCAGACATCCGGCACACCGCCATACCTGAAAGAGAGGGCACCTCACAAGGTCCAGGCTGCTAGCTGTGAGCTGTTAGCTGCCAGCTTTGGTTGTTTATACGCATCAGGGGCTTATTTGATCCTGAAGCCGTAGAAACGCTCCGGCAACAGCCATCTGACAGCAGGGATAATCCGAGGATAACCCATGGATAATCCGTAGATAACCCGAGGATAACCCGTGTCTTTATAGATACGGGTTATCCTCCTGTTATCCATGGGTTATATTTCAGATATCCGGGGATTATATATGCTGTTAGCTGGAAGTAAGGTGGCAGTTGCTCTATAATAACCTGGCTTTCCCTGTAAAGAAAAAAGGAGCCGAAGCTCCTTTTTAGTACCTGTAGATCTATTTGTGCTGCAGGCTACCCTCACTCACCATTCACCACTCACCACTCACCTATATCACCACCCGCTTCCACTTCCCTTTCCTAAAGAGAATATAGGCGGCAATGGAGATGGCCGTCTCGGCCACTGGAATGGCAATGAACACGCCCAGAGGGCCCATCTTCAGCACGATGGCCAGCGTGTAGGCCAGCGGGATCTGGAAGAGCCAGAAGCCAAAGAGGTTGATCCACGTGGGCGTCCAGGTGTCGCCGGCCCCGTTGAAGGCGTTGTTCATCACCATGCCGATACCGTAGAAAATGTAGCCGGCGCTGACGACGCGCATGGCAGAAACGGCATACTCCTGCACGGCGGGATCGGAGGTAAAGAACGATACGATGTACTGCGGGAACACAAGGAACAGCGCAGTCACTGCTGCCATGAAGAGGATGTTGTACTTCGTGGTGGTCATCACCGACTGCACGGCCCTGTCGACTTGTTGGGCACCCAGGTTCTGCCCCACCAGGGTGGCAGCGGCGTTGCTCAGTCCCCAGGCCGGCAGCAGGAAGAACATCACCACGCGCAGCGCGGTCTGGTAGCCTGCCGAGGCCTCGTCGCCTCCCGATTCGGCTACCATCTTGGCCAGGAAGATCCACGAGCAGGAGGCAATAATGAACTGCAGGGTGCCGGGCGAGGCAATGCTGGCCACCGAGCGGATCAGCGGTCCATCCCAGCCGAAGTGGCGAGGCCTGATGCGCACCACCGAGCTGCCTTTAAAGAGGTGGTACACCTGGTATACCACCCCCACACCGCGGCCGATGGTGGTGGCCAGCGCGGCTCCCGTAAGCCCAAAAGCGGGGATAGGACCCAGCCCGCGGATGAGCAGGGGGCAGAGCGCAATGTTGCAGAGGTTGGCGATCAGGAGGCTTTTCATGGCCATGGAGGCATCGCCCGCCCCGCGGAAGATGCCGTTGATCATAAAAAGCAGCATGATCACCAGCGAGCCGCCCATCATGATGCGGATGTAGGTGATGCCGTCGCGCACGGTGGCCGGCGTAGCGCCCATCAGGCGCAGGATATCGGCGGCATAAATATAGCCCAGCACCGAGATCACCACCGTGACTGCTATGGACAGCAGGATGGCCTGGGCGCCGGCATGGGCCGCACCCTCCTCGTTCTTCTCGCCGATGCGGCGAGCCACCAGCGCGGTAGCCGCCATGGAAATGCCGATGGCCAGCGAGTAAATAATGGTCAGCACCGACTCGGTGAGGCCCACGGTCTGCAGGGCATTGGAAGCATTGGGCAGGTGGCCTACGAAATAGAGGTCCACCACCGCAAAGACGCTCTCCATGATCATCTCTGCGATCATGGGAATGGCGAGCATGAACACTGCCCTGCGGATGCTTACCTGGGTATAATCCTGGTGCTCGCCCTGCAGCGCCTGCTTAAATAAGGATAGAAAATAGGAAAGCCTGTTGGTATATAAAGTCCCTTGCGACATGATTGAAACCGTTTGAAGATCTGGAAATAGAATAGGAAAACCGGAACGGGGCAGAGCCGTTCGTCAAAACCGGGAGTGGGTGGCCTTAGTTGCGGGGGCGGCCAAAAGCGATCTTCATATGCGTTGGCGTTAAGAGAGGGCGAAGGTAAAAGGAATATTTTATTGGGGCAAGCCGTTCATACATTTAAGTAATGGACTGTATATATTCCTGTATGAATTGGTCTTTTTGCTTCCGCTTGTACTGCATGATGGGCCTTGGGTGGCGCAGTGGGACGATGGCGCCGAACCACTTATATTTCTCATTCAGGCCAGATAGGTAGCGAAAGTTGGTGCCCTCCCCAATGCAAAAGCACTTCTCGCGGGTAAAGGGATAGGTCAGCAGCTTCTTGATGTTTTTAATAATAAAGGGCTCCACGGCTTCCAGCAGGTCCTTGTCGTCATAGTAGTTAATGTTATTCCCATGGCGCACAAAGCCCAGGGGACACACCGAGCCGATAAAGAAGTGGCGGTAAAAGGCGGGCACGCCCCCATAGGCGTGTACCACGTCGTAGATGAACTCGGCCGACATCTCGCTCTGGGGTTTGAGGCCGTGGTCGATGCCGCAGTCTTCGCGCAGCTGTTTGGGGGCGGTAAAGTTCACCCCTGTCACCCCTGCCCCAAAGCGGCCGGGGTTGATACCCAGCATGAGGGTGCGGGGATCGTTATCATTAAAGTATTTGTCGAAGAACAGCTGCACCAGCTCCATCACCTTTGGGTCCTTCTGCGGGTAAAGCCACTGCACGTCGTTGGGTAGGCGGGCAGGCGGCTTCAGGTCTTTATAGAAATGGTACAGGTGGTGGGCCCAGGTGGTCATGGGGTAAAAATACGGAAGGGAGG
>DASWYM010000534.1:0-2362 GCA_036404975.1 Chitinophagaceae bacterium | reverse complement strand
GGAAGCCTGGGGGTTAAAAGACCAGGGACCGTTCCTGAACCAGGCACTGGAACTTAGGACAGGCCTGGGGGCAAAGGACCTGCTCGAGATACTGTTGTCTATAGAATTGTCTCTGGGCAGGGTACGGGAGGTGAAGTACGGGCCCCGCATTATTGATATTGATATTATCTTTTTTAACCACGAGGTCATAGAGCTCCCGGGCCTTGTAATTCCGCACCCGCAACTGCACCTGCGCCGCTTTGCCCTGGAGGCATTGGCGGAGATTGCCCCCGGCTATATACATCCTGTTTTTAATAAGCCGGTGAGCCAGCTGCTGGCAGAATGTACGGACACATTGGCGGTGAATAAATTGGGATAAGTTTTGAGCGCTGCGTCATCTATTATTCACTTACTTTGCCGCCTGCAACCACGAACTGATAGCGCCTGTGAAGTATAATTTTATAACGATTGAGGGAAATATTGGTGCCGGGAAGACCACGTTGGCACACCTGCTGGCAAAAAAGTACGATGCCCGCCTGATCCTGGAGCAGTTTGCCGACAACCCCTTTCTTCCCAAGTTTTACGAGAACCCGAGACAGTACGCTTTCCCCCTGGAATTGTTTTTCATGGCCGAGCGCTTCAAGCAGCTGAAGGAACTGGTGCAGCAGAAAGACCTGTTCCAGAGCGTCACCATCACCGACTACCTGTTTACCAAGTGCCTCCTGTTTGCCAAGGTGAATCTTTCCGACGACGAGTACCGCCTCTACCAGCGCCTGTTCGACATCATCCTGCAGCAGCTGCTGCAGCCCGAGATCGTCATCTATCTCCATGCCCCGGTGAGCAAACTGCAGGAGAATATCCGCAAGCGCAACCGCTCCTACGAGCTGAATATCCCGGATGAATACCTGTTCTCGATCCAGGAAACGTACACCCACTACATCAAGCAGCACAACCTGAAGACCCTCTTCGTGGATGCTTCCAATGCCGATTTCCTGGGCAATGAGCAGCACCTGCAGATCATTATGGATGCCCTGGATAAGGACTATCCCGATGGACAGCACTATATCAGCCTGCCGTAGACAGGAGGAATTAGGAATTAGGAGGGGTTGTTATAAGGTTTCTGATGATGTTATGACTTATTGATGCTATGACTAACTCGCAGCTCAAGGCTCGAAACTCTCCTTTACTTTTGCATCGTCCTGAAAAACCGCTCCTGGCGGACGGGTACAGTAACTAAATTCATCCATGTCCCAATCTCATTTACGGTCCGGAAGCCTGGCACCCCTGTTTGAAAAAGAGTACCGCTTCTTTATTGTTGCCCGCTTCTTCTATATCATGGCGTTGCGGATGGTAGCTACGGTAGTAGCCTACCAGCTGTTCCAGTTAACCCGCTCCTCGTTTTCCATAGGCCTGGTTGGGTTGTCGGAGTTCATTCCCGTGTTCTCCCTGGCGCTTTATGCCGGCTATATTATTGATAAGTCCGATAAGCGCACCATGCTGTTCCGGGGGATTCTTTCCTATTCAGTTTGTGTGGCGGGACTGATCCTGGTAACGACGCCATCGATCACCTGGCAGATGCCTACCCGGCTGATCGAGCTTTCCTTTTATGCCATCATCTTCTGTACCGGCGTCATCCGGGCCTTTGCCGGCCCCACCTCGCATGCTATTATCGCTCAACTGGTGCCACGGCCCATGCTGCACTATGCTGCCAATATCAGCTCCACCAGCTGGCTGGCGGCCTCCATACTGGGGCATGCCTCGGCAGGCTTCTTTATTGCCTGGTTTGGTGTGAACGGTACCTTTTATATTATCCTGGCGTATATCCTGCTGGCGGCTTTTATTACTTCGCTTATTTCTAAAAAGCCGGTGGTGCACAGCAACGTACAGGTAAAGGCATGGGAGAGTGTGAAAGAAGGTCTGCGCTTTGTGTTCCGGCACAAGGTGCTGCTGAGCGCTATATCGCTTGACCTGTTTGCTGTGCTGTTCGGCGGTGCGGTGGCCCTCATCCCCGAATTTGCGGAGCGAATCCTGAAAGTGGGACCCATAGGCTTTGGCTGGCTCAACGCGGCTATCGATATAGGCTCGGTGCTGATGATCATCTTTATTACCCTGTTCCCCATCCGGAGAAGGCAGGGACTCATCCTGCTGTTTGCCGTCGCGGGCTTTGGCATCTGCATCATTACCTTCGGCTTGTCGGACATCTTCTGGATGTCGTTTGCCGCCCTGGTAGTAGCGGGCATGCTGGATGGCATCAGTGTAGTGGTCAGGGGAACGATCCTGCAACTCACCACTCCCGACGAGATGAGGGGACGGGTCAGCTCGGTAAACTCCATGTTCATCAATTCGTCCAATGAACTGGGGCAATTTGAGAGCGGCTTTACGG
>DASWYM010000533.1:0-9951 GCA_036404975.1 Chitinophagaceae bacterium | reverse complement strand
TCATACTCAACTTCGCTATGGGGGGCACTTTCGGCGGTCCTGTGGATGCTTCCTTTACGAGTGCCACTATGGAGGTTGATTATGTACGAGTGTATAATTGATGAGTAATGAGTGATGAGTAATGAGTGATGAGTAATGAGTTGAGTGCCGAAAGCAATCGGTGGTGGTGGAATGAGGATGGGAACCTCTACTCCGGCAGTGTCTCCCCTAAACGGAGAGCACGGCCGGCGTAGCAGGACTCTGCGGGGACCTGCAGGTCACCTTGATTATTATGACTACCAGGTACCGGAGCACTTCGGTTGATTAGAAGCGATGCTCCTGGTCAATTATTGCGTAACTGGAAAGTGCTTGCCTGAATAAATCTCTTTCGCTTAAGTTAATACCCCATATATGACGATCAAAACAGGGATCTTATCCTTCCTGCTCCTTCTTGCCGTTTCTGCCCCTGCGCAGTGGCTCAAAGTGCAGGACAAGACCATAGTAGACGACAAAGGGACTGCTATTATTCTCCGCGGCATGGGTCTCGGTGGCTGGATGCTGCAGGAGCCTTATATGCTGCGCCTCTCGGAAGTGGCGCCAACACAGGGTGGCATCCGTAAGAAGATTACCGAATTGGTAGGAGCTGAAAAGACCGCAGAGTTCTATGAAGCGTGGCTGGCCAACCATACCACCCGCGCCGATATTGAAGCCATGGCGCGCTGGGGCTTTAACTCCGTGCGCCTGCCGATGCACTACAACCTCTTTACCCCGCCCGTGGAAGAAGAGCCGATGGCCGGGCAGATTACCTGGCACGAAAAGGGGTTCCGTATGGTCGACAGTTTGCTGGATTGGTGCGCCGATAATAAGGTCTACCTGATCCTGGACCTGCACGCCGCACCGGGTGGGCAGGGCAATGACAATGCCATCGCCGATCGGGATCCCTCCAAACCTTCACTGTGGCAAAGCGAGGACAATAAGAAGAAAACCATTGCCCTCTGGCGCAAGCTGGCTGAGCGCTATGTCAACGACCCCTGGATAGGAGCCTACGATATTATCAACGAGCCGAACTGGGGTTTCCAGAAAGCTGATGATAAGAATGGCTGTGGCGAGACGGAGAATGCGCCCCTGCGCCGGCTGATGATGGATATTACCGCTGCCATCCGCGAAGTGGACCAGAAGCATATAGTGATTGTGGAGGGCAACTGTTGGGGCAACAACTATAAGGGCGTTTTTCCCCTGTGGGACAACAACATGGTTATTTCGTTTCATAAGTACTGGAACTACAACGATGCGGGCTCAATCAAGGGTATGCTCGAAGCGCGCGACCAACAGAACGCTCCAATCTGGCTGGGTGAGTCGGGCGAGAACTCCAACACCTGGTACACCGATGCTATTTCGCTGCTGGAATCTAACGGTATTGGCTGGGCCTGGTGGCCGCTGAAGAAGCTGGGCAACAACAATCCCCTGCAGGTAAAGATGAATAAGGACTACGCCGACATCATTGCCTGGTGGAAGGGGGAAGGAGCTAAGCCTTCGGAGGAGGCAGCATTCCGCGGGCTTATGCAATTGGCCAAAGACCTGCGCATAGAAAATAACGAAGTGCACCGGGATGTGCTCGACGCCATGTTCCGCCAGGTGCAGCGCAAGGCCATAAAGCCTTTCACGGCGCATGTGCTGAACAGCAGTGCCACCATCTACGCCGTGGATTACGATATGGGTCCTGTTGGGCAAGCGTACCACGATAGCGACTACGTCAACTACCGCGTCTCCACCGGTAAGAACCAGCGCTGGAACAGGGGTGGTGTATACCGTAATGAAGGTGTGGATATCAGGCCCTGCACCGACGCTGCCACTAACGGTTATGCCGTGGGCTGGACCGAAGGGGGTGAGTGGCTGCAGTACACCCTAGAAGCTAAGGCGGCAGGTAAGTACAACCTGCAGCTGCGCACAGCGGCCGACAGTACATCCGGCACAGTAGACCTGCTGCTCAATGGTGTGACCGTACAGCGTAACCTCGAACTAAAAAAAGGCGATAAGGGCGTGTGGGTGACCACACCCGCCAAAGCCATAACCCTGAAGAAAGGGATCAATACGATAAGAGTATTCGTGGTCAAAGGAGGCTTTGATCTTAACTATATCAAACTGACGAAAGCACCCCGTGCTTAACGATCAGTACAAAACATAATTCAACTAATACACTTCTTATGTTCATTACAACAAGATACCTGCGGAACCTGCTAAGCTTTTTCGCCCTGGCACTGGCCACCGGCGTGCAGGCCCAGGACGATGCTGCCATCCATACCAAAGTGGAAGGCCTGCTGAAGCAGTTGACCCTGGAAGAAAAGGTCAATATGATCCATGCTTCCTCCTCGTTTACTTCCGGTGGCGTGCCCCGCCTCGGGATCCCGGAGCTGGTAACTTCCGACGGGCCCCACGGGGTGCGTGCCGAGCACGGCCGCGACTGGGAACTGGATAAGAATGTGTACGACTCCGGCACCTACCTGCCGGTAGGCGTGTGCCTGGCTGCCACCTGGAACCCTACCTTGGGTTACCAGTTCGGAAGCGTGCTGGGCAGGGAAGCCGCCTTCCGCGGCAAGGACGTGATCCTGGGCCCCGGCATCAACATTATCCGCTCGCCGCTCAACGGGCGCAACTTCGAATACCAGGCAGAAGACCCCTACCTCGTGTCGCGCATGGTGGTGGGCTATATCAAGGGCGTGCAGGACCAGGGCATCTCAGCCTGCGTGAAGCACTATGTCGCCAACAACCAGGAAAAGCTGCGTAGTTCCATCAACGTGAACATGAGCGAACGCGCCCTGCGCGAGATCTACCTTCCGGGCTTTAAGGCTGCCGTTACCGAAGCGGGCGTCAACACCCTGATGGGTTCGTATAATAAGTTCCGCGGCCAGTGGGCTACCCACAACCACTACCTGATGAACGAGATCCTGAAAAAGGAGTGGGGCTTCAAGGGACTGGTGATGAGCGATTGGGGCTCGGTGCACAACACCATGGAAGCCCTGTGGAACGGCACCGACCTGGAGATGGGTACCGACCTTGGCATGCTGCCCAACCCCAACTACGGCAAGTTCTTTATGGGCGATACGGTAGTTGCCCTGGTGAAGAGCGGCAAAGTACCGGAATACCTGGTCGATGATAAAGTGCGTCGCATCCTTTACGTGATGTTCAAGACCAACATGATCGGTGGCGAGCGCAAGAAGGGCCAGTACAATACGAAAGAGCACCAGCTCATTGCCCGCAAGGTGGCTGAGGAAGGCATCGTGCTGCTGAAGAATAACGGCGTGCTGCCCCTGGCTAAAAAGGTGAAGTCCATCGCCGTGATCGGTGTTAATGCTGACCGCCCGCAATCCATGGGCGGTGGCTCCTCGCAGGTGAAAGCGTTTTACGAGATCACACCGCTGCAGGGCATCAAGGCTGCTGCCGGCAAAGGCGTGAAGATCACCTATGAGCCCGGCTATACCATTGCCCGTAATGCAGGTGCCGATGCGGCTGCTATTGCCAAAGCAGCTGCCGCTGCCGCCAGGGCCGATGTGGCCATCGTAGTGGGCGGATGGACCCATGGCTATAACTATTCGGTGTGGAGTGATAACGCCTACGATGCCGAAGACACCGACAAGCCCGATATGAATATGCCTTTCGGACAGGACGAGCTCATTAAAGCCGTACTGAAAGCCAATCCCAACACCGTGGTGGTGCTGATGGGAGGTGGTCCCATCGACATGACGGAGTGGGAAGCGAGCGTAAAGGGAATCGTACAGGCCTGGTATCCCGGCATGGAAGGTGGCAATGCCCTGGCCGGTGTGCTGTTCGGCACCGTGAACCCCTCGGGTAAGCTGCCCATGACCTTTCCCAGGAAGCTGGAAGACGTGCCCGCACACAAGCTGGGCCAGTTCCCCGGCGACTCGGTAAACGTGCACTACAACGATGATATCTATGTAGGCTACCGTTATTACGACACCTACAAGGTCGATCCGCTGTTTCCCTTTGGCCACGGTCTTTCCTACACCACTTTCCAGTACAGCAACCTGGACATCCAGCGCAATGGTGATGGGGCCACGGCTACGTTCACCATCAAAAACACCGGTAAGGTGGCAGGTGCCGAAGTGGCACAGGTGTATGTGCGCCAGCAGAAATCGGCGCTGCCCCGTCCCGAAAAGGAACTGAAAGCATTTGAGAAGGTGTACCTTCAGCCCGGTGAGGAGAAGAAAGTAACGGTAGCCCTGAAGGAAGATGCCTTCCGCTACTACAACGACGTGCTGAATACCTGGGTGCTGGAACCCGGCACCTTCGATGTACTGGTGGGCAGCTCTTCACGCCTGATTCGCTTTACGGGTGCTGTGAATATCGAATCTAAAAACCTATAGAGATGACACTGTTACACCGAAGAAGGTGGCTGCTTTTCGTCCTGCTCCTGGTCTTTGCATTAGGCTGCGGGAAGGACAGTGGCGGTGACGATGGAGTGGTGCCTCCGCCCACTCCTCCCCCTCCTCCGCCTCCGCCACCGGTCGCGGTAATGGAGATGGACTTCTGGCTCACGCGGGGCAATATGAGTGCCCTGTTGCAAAAGCAGCCGGTGCTGCAGTTCGGTACCGCTACCAACGGTAATACCACTATCGAAGTTGACAGTACGCGAACTTACCAGGATATAGACGGCTTTGGCTTTACCCTCACCCAGGGAAGCGCTTACCTGATCAGCCGCATGAATGCTGCCGATAGAGCGGCCCTGCTGGAAGAGCTCTTTGGCAGTGGCGCCGGCTCCATCGGTATCAGCTATTTGCGCGTAGGCATAGGCGCTACCGACCTAAGTACCGAACTCTATTCCTACAACGATAAGCCTGCAGGAGAAACCGATCCTACGCTCAGCGGCTTCAGCCTGGCCCACGATGAAGCGGATGTGATTCCCATACTGAAGCAGATCCTGGCCATCAACCCAGGTATTAAAGTGCTTGCCACTCCCTGGTCGGCACCGGCGTGGATGAAGGACAACGGCAATACCAAGGGCGGCAGCCTGAAGCCGGAGTACTACGATGCCTATGCACGTTACTTTGTCAAGTATATCCAGGGCATGGCAGCAAAGGGCATTACGGTAACGGCGGTGACCCCTCAGAACGAGCCGTTGAATGCATTCAACAACCCCAGCATGTTGATGACGGCAGCGCAGCAGGCAGAGTTTATTAAAACCAACCTGGGACCTGCCTTCCGCACGGCTAACCTGAATACGAAGATCATTATCTATGACCACAATGCCGACCAGATTAACTATCCCCTGGCGGTGCTGGGCGATGCCGGTGCGGCACAATACATAGATGGTTCGGCCTTTCATCTTTATGGGGGCGAGATCAGTGCGCTCTCGCAGGTTCACAATGCCTTTCCCAATAAGAACATCTACTTCACCGAGCAGTACACGGCCTCTACGGGGTCGTTTGCCGGCGACCTGAAGTGGCACCTCAAGAACGTGGTCATCGGTTCCGTGCGCAACTGGAGTAAAGTAGTGCTGGAGTGGAACCTGGCAAACGATGCCTCTGTTGGTCCTTTTATCCCCGGCACCTGCAACACCTGCCTGGGAGCCATCACTATCGGCAACAGCCTTACCCGTAATGTGAGCTACTACATCATTGCCCACGCGGCTAAGTTTGTACCGGCCGGTTCGAAGCGCATCGAAAGCTCTGCGTCCACTACCAGCCTCCACAACGTAGCCTTCCTGCGGCCTGATGGAAAGAAGGCTTTGATCGTACTCAATGAAGCGGCCGTATCCCAAACCTTTAACATCAAATTCAAAGACAGGTGGGTGGTCACCACGCTGGCCCCAGAGTCGGTAGGCACCTACATCTGGTAATAAAACAATTGTATACAAGGTATGCCCGTAAGGGCCTAACCTCCATGCCAACAGTGCCGCAGTGATGCGGCATTGTTGTTTGTATACCGCAGCGAGCATTGGTAAGTGGGTGAATGGTCTCTAGTGAATGGTGAAAATCACAACCTTTTCGACTGCCTCGGTGCGTGTCCTCACGCACAGAAACCAGGACCTCCATAATCCACGGAATAGGTCCTCCTCTCCCGCAGATCCGCAATGTCAAAGAACTGGTGGATAAGCCTGCCCGAATGACTCGTTCAGGCGTGCACTCTTGCTCTTCCACTGTAAAGTTCCTAAAGCATGTTGGCCTAAAGAAGTAGGGTGGGTTTACAAGGGTCTATGTTTCCTATTTCTTCCTGTTTTGGGTCTATGGGAGATTGTCTGAACCCGGTCCCGATAGCTATCGGGATGGGGGGATTAGAAGGATTTACAGGATTAAAGCATCTGCAAAAGATCATCACTGACCATAAGGATCATAATAATCTGCGTTCCCTTGTTCTCTTCATTCGCACATTTGCACATTCCATTCTCTTCGTGTAATTCGTTCTAATTCGTGTTCTCTAATTCCGGTACTTCTCCGGTCTTAATTCCTCCTTCTGATCCGGTGTAGCAACCACTGTCTTCGCTTTCTTCTTCCGCTGCTCCTTTTTCAGGGCTTTCTTAAACACCCTCTCGTTCCAGATGAGGGCGATGGGAATAAAAATATACGTAAGCCCAGAGAGTTCGGACAGGTTGAGCAGGGCAAAGATCAGTGCCACCAGCCCGATGAGGGCATTGAGACGCGCACCCCGTACCTGTTTGCGCGTTTCGAGCATCTCGTAGGTGTTCAGGTCCAGCAACTCGCGGTGCCACCAGGCCCGCACGTGCAGTAGGAAGAAGATGCTCCAGATCAGCATATAGCCCACGCTGTACAGCACGATCAGTTGCGGCATTTCTTCGGCTTTCAGGATGACCAGCCCCTGCTCCATGGCCTCGGGGAACATATTCATTCCGGAGAAATACATAAACAGCAACGAGAACAAAAACTTCAAGGGGTAGATGTAAAACAGGATGATGGTGAGCAGCAGGGCGTTGAGCCACAGCGTAGCATTATCGTTGAGTCCGTAGTGCCGGAAATACTTGTACTGCTGGTGCCAGAAGATAAACACCAGGCCCACCGTGCACAGGAAGGGCAGAAAGCCATGCACAATGTGCATCAATTCGCTAAAGGTCTGGGGCACTTCAAGCGACATGATCAGCAGCGAGATGGAAAAGGCAAACACTGCATCGCTGAAGGCTTCAATACGCGTGATCTCCTTGCCCCGGTGGCGAAAGGGATCATTGTGTTGCTCCAGGGCGTGAAATAAGGCGCGGCGCAGCATACAGGACTTTTCGCTAATCTACACCTCCCGCCGTGCCGTACCTATGACCGTTTACAGCAAATAGGCTGATTGTGGCTACTTGGAACGTAAGACGTGAAAGGTGAAACGTGAGACAGAAGAGTCCATGGTTTATAGTCCATAGCCCATAGCCGTGTCATGCCACAGGAGGCGTTCTTTGGGGAAACCCACTCATCACTGATCACTCCTCACTCATTCCCTTTGCGTACAGCGTATAGCGTGCAGCCTTTCTCTTCTGGCAGCTCGCAGCTTCCCAAAAAAGGCAGAGATTTGCACCATCCAACACTCGTACTATGACCCCTATCATCAAGCCACACGAATTAGTTGCCCTGCGTACATCTCCTGACCTGTTGCTGATCGATGCCCGCACCGGTCCCGGCGCTAAAGAAGCCTACCACAGCAGCCACCTTGACGGCGCCCTGTATATCGACCTCGAGGAGGAGCTCTCCAAAAAGGGCCCTTCGCCGGCCGTGGGCGGACGTCACCCCCTGCCGCCCGTGGAGCAATTTGCCGCCCTGCTGGGCACGCTGGGTGTACAGCCCACGAGCCACGTGGTGGTGTACGACGATAAGGCAGGCGCCAACCCAGCGGCCCGCCTGTGGTGGATGCTGCGCGCCCTGGGACACGAGACCGTGCAGGTGCTCGACGGGGGCATGGAAGGAGCCCTTGCCGCCGGCTATCCTGCCAATGCCGAAACCGTTACGCCCACACCCGTGGCGCCTTATCCTGCAAAGAGCTGGGGCTTGCCCATGGCCGGTGTGGAAGAAGTGGAAAGGGCGGCAGCCGATAAGAACTTGATGGTTATCGATGTGCGTGATGCAGTACGCTACCGTGGCGAAAAGGAGCCCATCGATAAGATCGCCGGCCATATTCCCGGGGCGGTGAACCTGCCCTTTAGCAACAACCTCAATGCACAGGGGCGCTTCCGCGACCCGCAGGAGCTGCGCCAATTCTATAGCGATGCATTGGGGGATAAGCGGCCCGACAACATCATCGTGCATTGTGGCTCGGGTGTGACGGCCTGCCATACCCTGCTGGCCATGGACTATGCAGGACTGTCCATTCCAAAGCTATATGTAGGCTCCTGGAGCGAATGGTCGAACAGCGGCCGGCCGGTAGCCACCGGTGTTGAAGCCTAAAGGGTAGGCTACTGCGTTAGGACGGCTGTAAGCTCAGGAGCATGGCGCCGGTTTTGCATAGGAGTAGGCATGAGAAAAATGGTACTATTCTGCCTCCTGCTGGCTGCTGTATCCGCACACGCACAAGATGAAACCGTGAAGAAGCTGAAAGGCGATGCAGCCAAAGAGATAAAAAAAGTAAAAGACCCCGCCGATACCATCCCGCAGGCCTGGAACCAGGGCGGCGTGTACAACCTTACCCTGGCGCAGGGCTCCTTAAGCAACTGGGCCGCCGGGGGCGACGAGTTCTCCCTGTCGCTCAACTCGCTGCTCAGCCTCTTTGCCTTCTACCAGGATAGCCTGATCAGCTGGGACAACACCCTCGACTTTAACCTGGGCTACCTGCGCACCACCAGCCTGGGCAGCCGCAAGAACGACGACCGCATCGACCTGCTCTCTAAGGTAGGGCGGGCTGTGTCGTCCGACTGGAACGTGTCGGCCCTGGTCAACTTCCGCACCCAGATGCTCAAAGGCTACGAGTACGACGAGACGGAGCGCACCCTGACCTCGGCCTTCCTGGCGCCCGCCTACCTGCTCACCAGCGTGGGCATGGACTATAAGCCCAACCCCCGCTTCTCGGTGTTCCTCTCACCGGCCACCGCCCGCTGGGTGTTTGTCAAAGACGACAGCCTCGCCGCCAAGGGCCTCTATGGTGTGGAGCCGGGCAAGCATAGCCGCACCGAGCTGGGCGCCTTTGCCTCCGCCACCTATCTCACCGATATGGAAAAGAAGATGTCCTACAAAGGTCGCCTCGACCTGTTTTCCAACTACCGCCGCAACCCGCAGAACATCGACATCTTCTTCTCCAACCTGCTGGCCGTAAAGCTCTCCAAAGTGCTGGCTGTCACCTGGAACGTCGACATGATCTACGACGACGACGTGCGCCTCTTTGGCGACAGCGGCACTTCGCCGGCCCCGCAGCTCAAATCCCTCGTGGGCGCAGGACTGTCGATGAAGTTTTAGAACGTGAGACGTGAAACGTGAAACGTGAGAAGAGTCCATAGCCAATAGTCCATGGTCTATTGCTGAGTCATTTAGTCAGTAGTTCATTAGGTCATTAGGTCATTCGTGGCTGCGTAGAGCTTACGCTGGGTTTGACAAGAGTATATCCTGAGTCAGTCCCGAGTCTATAGGACTCAGGTTATACTCGGGACAAACTCGGGACAAACTCGGGATATACTCGGGATATACTCGGGACAACCCACCGTCAGGTGGGGAGGGATTAGGAATTAGGGAATGGGAATTAGGCAGGGAAAATCGCTCCTTCTTCTCTTATCCTAAATAAAAAGCCCCGGCAACTGCCGGGGCTGAATATAGTATGGGTATTTGCCTAATTTCCAATCCCTAATTCCTAATCCCTCTTTAATTAGGCAATCGTCCACGTCTCGTTGCCGCGGAGCAACTTGTCGAGGTTGGCGGGCTTCAGGGCCTTGGCCTCTTCGATCTGCAGGTTCATCTGGTCCTCGTAGGTGGGACGCTCGGTAGCGTAGAACACACCAAACGGACGTGGCAGGTGGCCTTCCTGGCGGGGGTTGTCGAAGAT
>DASWYM010000532.1:0-9163 GCA_036404975.1 Chitinophagaceae bacterium | reverse complement strand
CCGGCGGTACCCGGCAGCACCGTTACATTATTGGAGAGGTGATTCCCGGTTGCCAGGTCCAGTATCCCGTCCCTGTTGAAGTCGGCCGTGGTTATAGTGGCAGGAGCATTCCCGGCGGGGTAGTTGACCCCCGTACCAAAGCCACCAAGGCCATCGCCTGGAAACACCGATACATTATCTGTTTCCCAGTTAGCCACAGCCAGGTCCGCCTTGCCGTCCCTGTTGAAGTCGCCAGCAGTAGCCGCTATGGGATTATCGCCTGCACCATAGGAAGTAGCGGTGGTAAAGGAAGTATTGACACAGGTAAAGTAGGTACAGGTGTTGAGTAACACCGATACATTGTCGGAAAGACTGTTAGCCGCAGCCAGGTCCGGTTTTCCGTCCCGGTTGAAGTCACCGGGAATCACTGTGAGCGGACTGCTCCCCACTGGTAAATTTGTAGCCGTACCAAAGCCCCCGATCCCATCTCCCGGTAATACGGATACATTGTTGGACACCAGGCTGGTTACGGCCAGGTCCGTCTTACCGTCGCCGGTGAAGTCACCGGCCGCCACTGAGTAAGGAACATCGCCCACCGGGTAGTTGGTAGCGGTACCAAAGCCGCCAAGGCCATCGCCCGGTAATATCGATACGTTGTCCGTTGTCTGGTTGACTACAGCCAGGTCCGGGTTACCATCCTTATTGAAGTCGCCGGTAGCCACCGCGAGAGGAAGGTCGCCCACATCATAGCTGAGGGGGGCAGCAAAGGTGCCGGTGCCCGTGCCCAGTAATACGGATACTTTATCGGAATATTCGTTGGCCACAGCCAGGTCTGTTTTGCCGTCCCTGTTGAAATCACCGGTAGTTATAGCATTTGGTCCATCGCCTGCCGCATAATTGCTGGCGGCAGCGAAGGTGCCGCTGCCATTGCCCAGCAATACGGAAACATTATCCGGGCCTCTGTTGGCCACGGCCAGGTCCGCCTTACCATCGCCGTTGAAGTCACCGGTAATTAGCCCGAGCGGAACATCGCCCACGGCAAAGTTCGTGGCGGAGCCAAACCCCCCGGTGCCGTCGCCCAGCAATACGGATACGTTGTCGGAGTTGGCATTTACTGTGGCCAGGTCCACCTTACCGTCGCCGTTGACGTCACCGGTGATGACCTGGTTGGGACTACTTCCTACCGCAAAGGGGGCGCCGGGGCTAAAGCCGCCGCTGCCGTCGCCCAGCAGGACCAATACATTGTTCAGGGGCCGACTGGCCACGGCCAGGTCCAGGCTGCCATCCCTGTTGAAATCACCGGTAGTTACAGCGTATGGGTTATCGCCCACCGTGATGTTGGTCGCCGTGCCAAAAGAAGGCGTGGTGCATCCTTGCGCGCCGGCGTACATCCATCCTGCAGGGACAAGGAAGCCGGCCAGCAGCAAAGGGAGTAAAACTTTTCTCATAACAAAGGGTTTTATAGGTTAACGATCAGATAGGAAGAAGCCAGGGCGCAACCACCCTGTAAACCGGTGAAGAGCAAAGCCTGTTTGAAGCCGGCAGGTTTTACGATCAGGGGTCAGTTTCTCTCAGAGTGCGAATCAGGAGAATTCGCAAGTACTGAATCCTTTATACCCGTAGGATAGGGAATCTATGGGGATAATCAGAGGGTGAAGAGTAGCGCTTAAAACAAAACAAGTTAAATAATTAAAGAAAAGTTAGATATGACGGCGGTCAGTAAAAAAGCTGACAGTAGGGTAGTGCCTGTTGTAGCACATTGATATCCAACACGTATGCCGCAAGAGAAGACAGCCGGGCGGCTCCTGCCTGTTCCCTATAGGCGGCGCTCCGCAAGTATTAGAGGAGTGGACATCTGTCGACGGGGACCGCTCATATTGTTCGGAAGAAGTGTTCCGGGTAGCTTTTACTGCTGTATGCGGGAGGGATAGGGCTTACGGAGGCGTCCCCGCCGACGTGCTGACGACTCCCAACAGCTTCCCTAAGCGAACGCTCCGCGGGTGCAGCAGGCTGGTGCCGGGGAGAGGCGGCGGGGACGCCGCCCTGGGCCCTCAGGGGTGCAGATTCAATAAATTTTCCGAACACCTGTAGCGGGGACGCCTGCGGAGCAGCATCCCAGCCTCCCTAGGGGAGTGCCCTCCAACTGGTCCTGTCTCAACACCATGACAGCAGGGAAGGCGCATCTCAATGAATTAAAGGGTGTCTCTCTTTGGACCGCAACTGAGATCCGGGGGTGGAGAGTAGGAGTAATTGTCAGTGTGGATGCCTCCGGGTCCACGTCAACTTCTCAACCTCTCTTCAGCACATAGAAGTTCATCGGCCGGCGTAAGGCAAAGCCTAAACGTTCGTATAGTGCAATGGCTCGCTGGTTGTCGGCCCGCACGTGCAGGAAGGGTGTTTGGCCCTGTTGCCGGATCAGGTTGATGGCGTGTTGCACGAGGGCGGCGGCATGGCCTTTTCCTAAGTGTTCAGGATGAGTGCACACTGCGCTGATCTCGGTGTAGCCGTATACGTGGAGGCGCTGGCCAGTCATGGCTACCAGCTGACCGCCGTCGAAGATGCCGTAGTAGTGGCCGAAGTTTGGGGTGCCCGGGCCAAAGGGGCCGGGGCGGGTGAGGGCGGCCAGTTCCACCATCTGCGCGGTATGCTCTTCTGCCAGGGGAACAAGGTCAAAGGGTGCCGCCGCGGCGGCGCCGCCTTCATACACAAATTGCCGCCCGGGAATGCCGTGCAGCAACTGCCATCCTTTGGGTGGCTCCAGGGTGTTGGGCACGGCATAGAGGATGTTGCGGCCGGGTGGCAGCAGGTCGTGGAGCTCGTCGAAGCCCTTATCATAGCCTTCTGCAAAGCCGGCAAAGGGTGACACGCTTTCGTCGAAGAATTTCACCGTGGCGGTTCCGAAGCTTAAGCCCCGGTCGCCGGAGGTCAGTGCGCCCCATACGGGGTTTTGCAATACATCATTCACGGGGCAAAAGTACGCATTGGCGGTTGGAGGTTGGAGATTGCTGCCTGCTGGGAGCGCTGCCGGTAATCAGAAGGCAGGCCCTCTTGGAGCAGCCGGAAAAAGTAACAATGACATATTAAAAATTGGTTATATGCCAAGAATGACTTAACTTATGAGTGATAATCCCGCTCTTCAAAGCTTGCGCGTACTTGCTGATCACTGCTATCAGTGTATCACTTTAACCCATTCAAATATGGAACAACTCTTCACTAAGCGGATTTGCAGGTTTCAGTGTATCACTTACTCATATTTCCAGGTTGGCCTTAGGACGATTAGAAAGACAGTAGGCTAATGAAGAGGACTATTTTGCTTTAATACACTTCTCCACCTCACAGGAAATAAATGTACCTGGATGGATACCTTCCGGACAAATGCTCTGTAAACAATAAACTTCTGCATATGAAAAAGTTATTTAAGGCTATACTACTTTTCATACTGCTGTTCGCTGTTTTAATTGCCTGTAAAAAAGATACCCCTTCCGGAACAGCCCCTATTGCAGCGCCACCTCTCTATCCTATACCGCCCACCGTTCCGGGGCCGGAGCAACCAACGCCACCTCCCACGGCACCGCCTGCCTCCGGATTGCAGCCATATTCCGGTATATGGAAGGGGACCGCTACTGTCAGGGACAGTTTCCCTACTTTATGCCACTTTCTCGATCCCTCATTAGAGATAACCATGAATTGGACCGTTCTGGGAGACAGCGTGCACGTAGCAGAAATTGTAAAATCTGATCCCGGGGACTTTACTTATTATTACTGGCGTGGCATTATTAAGGATGATACCCTGGAAATGGTTTCCAGGAGGGGGATCACCTGCTTTGGGGAATTAGGCCTTAAGGAAATGCGCATCAAAGCAGCCATCGCATCACTATCGGACAGGTATAGGTTACAAGCTTCGACAGTGTATTCCATGTGTCTGCCCGATTGCATTTTCGAGTTTACGTACAATTTATCTAAAGCCAAATAGCATCCTTATGGCTGTCCCGGGTGGGAACTCTTCCAGCCCTGTATCCCCGCCATAACCCATCAATCCGGTATCAGTTGATAGACAGAATTCCAGAAGTCGGTCGTAATGGCGGGTAGTTGCAGTGTGTCGGGGCGGCGCTGGATCATGAGGACGCCCACCAGGCCTTCCTGGGGGTCGACGTACCAGGAGGTGCCGAAAGCGCCGTCCCAGCCAAAGCGGCCGGGCCGTTCGCCCAGGTCGGTGTTGGCTGTGATAACGCCCAGCCCCAGCCCCCAGCCGCGGGAATCCCAGGTGCCGGGAAAGAAGGGGGAAATGGCTTTCTGCTCCCGTGTGAGGTGATCGCGGGTCATCAACTCAATGGAGGGCCGCGAGAGGATCCGCTCCCGTTCCCCGGCGCCACCCTGGAGCATCATGCGGCCAAAGGCGGCCATATCGTCGATGGTGGAGACGAGCCCGCCGGCGCCGGACTCAAAGAGGGGCGGCTGCGCCACGCGGCCGCCGCCGGCCTCTTCGAGCACCACCAGTTCACCGGTGGTCATATCCCTGCCATAGCAGGGCGGCAGGCGATAAAGCTGCTCCTGGGGCACAAAAAAACCGGTGTCCTTCATTCCGAGCGGCTCAAAAAGGCGCTCGCGCAGGAACTGGCCCAGCGGGCGGCCGGCCACCCGGCTTACCAGTACGCCCAGGATCTCGGCACTCATGTGGTAGAGCCACTGTTCACCGGGCTGGCAGGCCAGGGGCAGTTCGCCCAGGCGCTGCAGGAACTCGTCGGCCGTGCCGGGGAAGATCCATTCGGCAAGGGGGAGGCGGGCCTGGATCATCGCCTGGTGCAGCGGGCAGCCCGGGGCGGAAAAGAACACTTCGCCATAGCCCGAGCGGAAAGTAAAGAGGTCGCGCACGGTTATAGGCCGCCGGGCGGGCACCACGTCATCCAGCGGGCTGTTTATGGTGCGCAGCACTTTCCGGTTTGCCAGTTCCGGCAGCCAGTCGTCTACCGGGTCGTCGAGGCGCAGGCGGCATTCTTCCACCAGGATCATGGCGCCCACGGCGGTCACCGGCTTGGTGGTGGAGGCCTGCCGGAAGATGGAATCCCGGCGCAGGGGCTCCTGGCTGCCAAAGGCGGTGGTGCCCATTACTTCCACGTGGTCGCGGCCTTTGTGATAGACATAAGTGATGAGGCCGGGCGCCCAGCCCCGGTCGAGATGGCGCTGCATGGCGGCACGCATACAGGCCAGCCGCACCGGGGAGAAGGAGGGAGGCACAGGCATGGCCCCGGAAACCGGGGAAGCCATCCTGCCGGCAAGGGTTGCCGGGATCGTATCTTCTTTCATGATGATTGGTTTAGATGACAAGAAAGGAGCGGGTTTCGGGGGTGCGATTAAAGGGACGGGGACAGTCTTTTACAGGGCAGAATGGGCAGGGGTTGAGTTTAAGGGTACGTAAGCTCCAACCCGTGAAATAATGGTTTCTTGCCGGAGGAATCAATGATGGCCGTCAGCGTTCTATCTGATGCCTGTAGCTTCTCCCCGCTGCCGGTGCAGGGTATAGTGGTCATTCGTTCAGGTAACTAAGATCATAGTTCCCGGCGCCCGTATGTCTTATCTTGTGGATCGGTTTTCTCCGACTAACTTTTTTATGGGTAAACGTGTCCGTACTTCCTTATGGCTTCTGTGGGTCCTTGCCGTTAAACGGGTAAGTGCCATCGTGCTGCTGCTCCTGGTCTGGTGGCTGCCGTTGCGCTCCGGTGCCCAGATCGATACGGCTTTCTGGTTTGTGGCCCCCGATCTCAACCAGCAGCATGCCGACAGGCCTATCTTCCTGCGGATCACTTCTTTTGGTGCTCCTGCCCGCATCACCATCAGCCAGCCCGCCAACCCTTCCTTCCCGGTGCAAAGCCTGTCGTTAAATGCCTACGCCACCAGTTCTGTCGATCTTACCGCCTGGATCAACGAGGTGGAGAATGTGCCCATTAATACGGTGAATAACAAAGGCCTTTTGATCCGGTCGACGGCCTCCATCTCGGTGTATTATGATGTGACCAACCGGAATAACGGCGATATGTTCTCCCTGAAAGGACGCAATGGGCTGGGGCAGCAGTTTCATGTGCCTTTCCAGAGCGCATGGGTCAACCGGTATCCATCTTCTTCCATAGAGATCGTAGCTACCGAAGATGCCACAACAGTGACCATCCATCCCAGGCAGGACATGATCGGCCATCCTGCCGGTACGCCTTTCACCATAACGCTGCAAAGAGGGCAGACCTATTCGTGCCAGGCAGCCGTACTCACCGGGGCGGGGCATCTTTCCGGCACCCTGGTCACTTCGGACAAGCCCATTGCCGTCACGACCAGGGATGACAGCATGATTGCCGACGGCCGCGTCTGCTGGGATACGGCGGGCGACCAGCTGGCACCCGACCGGCTGGCGGGCAAAGTCTTTATCGTGGTGAAAGGATACCTTGATTTCGACGACAACGTGTATGTGCTGGCTACGGAGGATGGAACCACGGTGACAGTGGATGGAAACGAGGTGGCGGTATTGAAGGCGGGAGAGTCGTACCGGGGGCTTTTATCGAGCCCTGTCGCCTATGTCGAGACGAGCAAGCCGGTACACCTGTTCCATATCACGGGATTTGGCTGCGAGGTGGGCGGCGCCGTCATTCCTACCATACAATGCACCGGCTCGCAGGACATCAGCATCACGAGGGCGGGGAGCGAGTTCCTGGGCCTGAATATCCTGGCGCCTACTGCCGCAACCGGCGCCTTTACGTTCAACAACCAGGCAGGTGTGATAACGGCCACGCAGTTCTCACCGGTACCGGGAACGGGGGGTAAATGGAGCTATGCGCGGATCCCCCTGTCCACGGCCACGCTGCCCGCAGGGGCCATAGGAAGTATCAAAAACTCCCGGGGGCGATTCCAACTGGGTATGATCCATGGCGACAGGACCACCACCTGCCGCTATGGGTATTTCTCTGACTTTGCTAAAAACGACATCCTGCTCTCCTATGACCCCGGACCCTATTGTATCGGCACCTCCCTTACGATGGAGGCGAGCAACAGCAGTTTCACCAACCTGTTTGACTGGACGGGGCCCAACGGGTTTACGGCTACTTCGGCGTCGGTTACCCTGGCGGAGCTGAAGCCGGAGGCTTCGGGCTATTACGTGGCCCGGACAGCGGGTTCCTGTGGTGCCGGCGTGGATTCCATCCTGGTGCAGGTAAGGCAAAAGCACGCACAGGAGGTGGAGGCGGTTATTTGCTCAAGGGATGCTTACGTGCTGCCTTCCGGGCGACTGGTCACTACGGCCGGTACCTACGAGGACACCGTGCGCTACATCGGCGGCTGCGATAGTCTTATCAGCGTGGTGCGGCTTTCCATTAAGCCGTTGCAGACACAAAGTACCCGCGCCGTTATTTGTGCCGGTGACCGCTACCCGACACCGTGGGGCGTGCCGGCTACCACTACCGGCATTTATCGCGATACCCTGCATTATGCCGGCGGTTGCGACAGCGTGATCCGGATCATCGACCTGGACGTGATTACCGCTAAAGTGTTCAGCAGCCAGGCCTCCATCTGCTCGGATGAATGGTATACCCTTCCCTGGGGCGAAAGGGTGAACAGCAGTGGTGTACACCGGGATACGGTGCGATCAGTGGGTGGTTGCGATAGTGTGCTGACCTTCGTCGACCTCCGGGTAGATCCTGCGCCGGTGATAACGGTGGTGAAGTCGAACGATATAGATTGTGCGTTCCAATCTGCCCGGCTGGCAGCTACGGGCGGAGGCCGCTATAGCTGGTCGCCGGCCCTCTCCCTGAGCAATGCGGTCATCCCTGACCCGGTAGCCAACCCGGCCAGCACCACGGTTTACAGGGTGCAGGTCACCGGTGCCAACGGTTGTACCACAGACGGGCAGGTGGTGGTGAACGTGACCGGCAGCAATGCCGAGAGCGGCTACTATGTGCCGAATGCCTTTACGCCCAATAACGATGGGCACAACGACTGCTTTGGCGTGCCGCACTGGGCCGGGGTGAACGATTTCCGGCTGACTGTTTTTAACCGCTGGGGTCAGGTGGTCTTTCAGTCTACGGACCTGTCGAAGTGCTGGGATGGCGTATATAAAGGGCAACTGCAGGACCCTTCTGTCTTTGCCTATGTTCTTACGGCAGAAACAGTATGCGGAAAGGTATCCCGTAAAGGCACGGTGGCGCTCCTCCGGTAAGGTAGCGGAGCACCCGGCGGCTCCCGACCTGGTGGCTCAGAAATTGCTTTAGTTAAGGGAATAGATAAATGACCCGCTATGAAACTAAGCGCATTGACCTATTTGATTATTGGGCTTGTCTTTGGCCTTATTGCCGTGGTATTTGGTATCATCAAGGAGTACACGGTAAGTACTCCTGGTGTGCTCAACCAGTTTGTACATGCCGATGCGGCTATTTATGCCTGTGGCCTCATCGCGGCAGCTTGCTTTGTCACTTCCGGCATCGTGTTGATCCATAGCCACAACCGGGAGCGGGTAGAGGAACCGGGCAGGCCACCAGCCAGCTTAAGGAACAGGGGCTCCAACCTCCCGTAAGGAGCAGGAGGTTTAGAGGTAATGGAGTTTCCGGGAAGCTTAGAGCTGAACGGGTTCCTGCCGGGGCTCTTCAGCCAATAGCTCGTCCAGCAGGTCGGTTCTGCCTTTGGGGTCAGGACCGTATTGATTGCTTTTGGGCTCTCCTTCGGCAAACAGCATCCAGAACACGTAAAAGGGGATGAGTTGCCAGCCGCCATGGTTGCCGCGGTCGTGGCAGCGCCTGGTACCCTGTGCCAGCATAAACCAGAAGGCAGGGATATAGCCGATGAAGGTAAAACCGTTGTTGCCGGTCGACTCTTCCACGAAGACCAGGGCAATGATGGCTACATAATACATGATAAGGCTGAGGCCAAATTCCGTTCTGCGGATGCGGCCTTCAAAAGAGAAGGGATGTTTAAACATGTTAGTCCGGTTTGTTTTTGCTTAAGGTTTGGATCCCCGGCATGGCGTATCTAGGCCAGCCCGGCTAAGATAGAGGTTCAGGCTATATTTTCTGTTGACTTTGGTCATCCCCTTGGGTCTATTCCTGTGGCCGGAAAAAGAAAAGCCCCTCGTTAGCAGAGGAGCTTTCCTGTAAAAGAAAGCCCCGGTTCAGCGGGGCTTTCCAATAACGAAGCTATATTACCAGCTTTTTTT
>DASWYM010000531.1:0-11880 GCA_036404975.1 Chitinophagaceae bacterium | reverse complement strand
TACCAGGCCCAGCCCGGTAAAGGCGCCACCTCTAAAAAGAACCCGCTGAAGACCCCCCAGGGCACTCCGCGTACTACGGTTACCATGGAAGACGGCCTGCTGCTGCCAGACTACCGCCTGCCCTTCGAGGCTGAGTGGGAATACGCCGCCTATGGCCTGATCAACCAGAACCCTCGTCCTTCGCTGAAGGAAGGTAAGCGGGGTGAGGAACTGCAATCCAACAAGCAGGTGTTCCCCTGGACGCACAACATGAACCACTCCGGTCTGCGCGATACCAAGCACGGAAGCTGGCAGGGTCAGTTCCTGGCCAACTTCAAAAGAGGTTCCGGTGACAACGCCGGTGTGGCCGGTGGTCTGAACGACCGCGCGGTATACACTGCCCCGGTGAAGTCTTTCTACCCCAACGGCTTTGGTGTGTATAATATGGCAGGTAACGTGAGCGAGTGGGTTGCTGACGTTTACCGTCCCCTGACGCTAATGGATGCCGATGATGTTTCTCCTTATCGCGGTAACAAGTACATGAAGCTCTATAAGAACGAGAACGGCGAAGCCGAGATCGACAGCATGGGCCGCGTGAAAATGACCGCTGTAACCGACGAGGAAAGCCGCAAGCGCCGCAACTATCAGCGCGGCAACGTGATCAACTACCTTGATGGCGACTCCCTGTCGAACGCCTCTTATGGCTACGGCATCACTACCCTTGTGAGCGACAAGTCACGTGTGTTCAAGGGTGGTAGCTGGAACGACCGCGCTTACTGGCTGAGCCCCGGCACCCGCCGCTACATGGAAGAAGACCAGGCCGCCAGCACCATCGGTTTCCGTTGCGCAATGGACCGCATGGGTAGCCCTGAAGGTAACAAGCGGAAAACCGGTAACTTCTGGAAAACCCGCAAGCAAAAGAGATAAGGTTTCTAACCATAAAATAAAAGCCCCGCCCCGTGCGGGGCTTTTTGTTTGCGCCTACTTTTGTACTATGACGATCGACCAACTTTACGCCCTATACCGGAAGCATCCTGGCGTACAAACCGATACCCGTAAGCTGGCGCCCGGCGACCTGTACTTCGCACTAAAAGGGCCCAACTTCAACGGCAACGCCTTTGCGCAGCAGGCTCTCGACAGGGGCGCCGCCTACGCCGTCATCGATGAGGCGCTCTACGCCTTAGAAGGCCGCACCATCCTGGTGGACGACGTGCTCACTACCCTGCAGGATCTGGCCCGTCACCACCGCCGGCAATTCACCATTCCCGTCCTGGCCATCACCGGCTCGAATGGCAAGACGACGACCAAGGAACTGATCCACGCCGTGCTTTCCTCCACACACACCACCTATACTACCGAGGGCAACCTCAATAACCATATCGGCGTGCCGCTCACCCTTCTGAAGATTCGCGACGATGCCGAGTACGCCATAATCGAAATGGGCGCCAACCACCAGCGCGAGATCGCTTCCTACTGCACCATCGCCGAGCCCACCCACGGGCTGATCACCAACTGCGGCAAGGCCCACCTGGAAGGCTTTGGAAGCGAGGAGGGCGTTCGCAAAGGCAAGGGCGAGCTGTTCGACTACCTGCGTGCCCACGGAGGCACTGCCTTTGTCATGGCCGACTACCCCTACCTGGACGAGATGAGCCGCGGTATCGACAAGATGTTTACCTATGGAACCAAAGATGCCGATGTGGTGGGCCACATTACCCAGTCGGACCCGTTCCTGTCGGTAGCCTTCGACAAAGGCTTTGAAGGCGGGATAGAGACCAACCTGGTTGGCGACTACAACCTGCCCAACGTGCTGGCGGCCGTAGCAGTGGGCAAGTTTTTCTCGCTGGACGACGAAAAGATCAGGGCAGCCATCCGCGGATACAACCCCACCAACAGCCGCTCGCAACTGGTACACAAGGGCAGCAACCGCATTATCCTCGATGCCTATAATGCCAATCCAAGCAGCATGAAGGTGGCCATCGAGAATTTCGCCCGCATTCACGGCGACAATAAAGTGCTGGTACTGGGTGCCATGGCCGAACTGGGGACCGACAGCCTCGAGGAACACCGTACCGTCGTAGACGAGATCCGTCAATACCCATGGAAAGACGTGCTGCTGGTAGGCGGCGACTTTATGCGCGTAGACCACCCCTACCGCAAGCTGGCCACTGCTGCCGAAGCCGGCCAATGGCTGAAGCAGCAGGCACTGCAGGACGCCTACCTGCTGGTGAAGGGCTCGCGCAGCACCGGCATGGAAAAGGTGCTGGACTATTTAGACTAGTGCGCATGAAAGTGGAAAAGCCGCATAGGAGTTACCTCGCCGCCACGCTGGGCTGTTACTGTCCCCGCTGCCGGGAAGGCAAGTTGTTCCGGCACGGCACGTCCATCAGCGTGCGCAAGAATATGGATATGTACGACACTTGCCCGGTATGCGGCCAGCCCACCGATATTGAAGTGGGCTTTTACTACGGCACTTCCTACATCTCCTACTTGGTGTCCATCTTTATAACGGTCGTGTATTTTCTTCTCTACTGGCTGATCATCGGCTTTTCGTTTACCGACAACCGGTTCCTGTTCTGGGTGATATCCGACTCGGTGCTCCTGCTGTTGCTGCAACCCTGGCTTATGCGCTTCTCGCGCAGTTTGTGGATTTCCTTCTTTGTGCGCTTTGACCCCGATTGGAAGAACCATCCCCCTGCCACCCTGGAACGAATCAACAAGGACGAAATGAATAACTGGTAACCAGTCGCTTAAGCATACACATCCGGATCCATGTATAAAAGCGAGCTTCCCAGCACGAAGCGTGGCACAAGTTTGGCAACACTACCGCTATTAACCCTAAAAAGATCAATATGCAATTAATTAAATCAACAGCCGCCCGGATCAGCCTTCTGCTCCTAACCTTACTGGTATCAGTGATCACCTTCGCCCAGGAAGGCGGTGGCGGCGAGGGCGCCGATATAAAAGTAGACATCAATAAAGACGAAGGCGGCGGTTGGTATACCAATCCCATCGTGTGGGTGGTGGGCGCTGCCATATTTATCCTGCTCCTGGTAGCCCTTTTGCGCGGCAACCGCAGCAGCGATTAATGCCTTACGAACAGGCAGAGCAGCAGCGAGAGCCTGTTACCTGATGATAATTAAAAGACCAGTCTTCACCGGCTGGTCTTTTAATTTAAGGCCTGCTACACGAGCCAACACGGCGGCAGAACCGCCCGGAATATCCCAAACCAAAGGGCAGGATATAGCACCGGTATAGTACTGTAATAGTACCCTTATAGTACCATAATAGTACCCCTATAAAGTACTATATCCCTACTTTATGACCGGCTTATCCCCGGGATATCTGTGGAATTAACCTGCCGATACTGGGCTCACAAGGGGCTTTATCTTACCGGAAGGGTACTTAATCGTCAGGTCCGGTTGGCACTAAGAGTTTTATTTATTCGCCCCCTACTATTTTTATCTTCAGTATTTACGGAAGCCACGCGTAGTTTTACGATCAGGCCCTGACACTAAAACGCCATAAGTATTGTTTTCCAAACAAGGAATGACATAAATCATATCATTCCAAGAGCAGTGACTATGAATCACTTATGCAGGCAATTGCATCGAAAATGTGGTTTTCCACAGGCAGATCGTAAAAACACTTGCACAGAAAACAGCCGCCAATTAACTTCGCCCCCGCATATAGAAGCTGTTAAGCGTTATCCCTTAGAGTACATTAATAGCTTCTTCCCTATATCCTAAAGAAGACCGTAAATCAATCCGTACAAATGAAACACATTTACCTTCTGTGCCTGGCCATATTCGCCTGCACCATTTCCTTCTCACAGGAACAGATCAAACTGGTATCATCACAGGGTTCATGGCCTAACAGATCCAGTTGGGACCTGGACCGCCTGCCCCAGGATAAGGACGTCATTATCATTCCCAGCAATACAAACCTGACCATTGCCACGGACGTAAAACTCACCGACGTACAGGTGCGGGTATTTGGTACCGTAACCTTTGCGGAGAACAATTCACAGGTAAGCCTGTTGGGCAATTCCGAAGTGATTGTTTATGATGGAGGCCGGATCCAGGGCGATCTCTCGTCGCAGAAGCTGCGGCTGGCCAGCCACACGGTATTCAGCGGCAACAATCCCCCTGTGATCGGGCCTGCCATTGCTACTACCACCTTTCCGTCTTTCAGCTTAGTGACGCTGCCGGTAAAGTTTGCCGGCTTCAGCCTCACCCGCCGGAACAGCGACGTGCTGGTGCAGTGGTCAACCACTGAAGAAGTGGCAGCCCGTTCCTTTGAAGTGGAACGCAGCACCGACGGCAATACCTGGAACCGGGTGGCAACCGTAGCCGCCAGGGGCAGCAGCTCCAGCCTGACTCACTACACTTTTACTGACCAGCAGGTAGCCGCCCCGGTGGCGTACTATCGCATCCGCCAGGTAGATTGGAATGGGCAGTTCCTCTACACGGCCATTAAAACGATCAAAAACACTTCTGCTCCTGCGGAAATAAGTATAGCAGCCATCCACAACCGCGTAGTACTGCAGTTCGCCACCCAGGTGAAGGGCGCCGTAGAAGTGCGCCTGGTTTCCCTTGCCGGGCAGGTAGTGAACCGCCAGGTGATCCACCAGCCGATGGGTCAGGTGGTGCTGCCACCCGCTTCAGTTACAGGTGCGTATATCGTATCGGTAAGCAACGCTGCGGACCTGCAAGTGGCACGGCAGGTAATCCTGTAATATGTAGAAAAGAACTTCAGCATCAAGCCCCTGCCAGCCGGCAGGGGCTTATTATTTTTACGATCACGACTAAGGGTTTTCTTTACTGATAAATTAGTCGGCGGCCACTTGAATGCCGATGATTTGCGAGGGCATCTACACATTGTTTTACAACCTCCCCCTCTTCTGCCTACTGTCTTTAAGGCAATTTTAATAGGCCAGACAAAATACATAAGTATACTGATCGCCATATTATTATACCTGACAAATAAAAAAAGGTATTGCAGTAGCCCGGATAATCAGAAAAACACTTGCACAGGAAAGGATCGCCTGCTATATTCGCCCCGTTGATAGAGGCGCTAAGGATTTACACTTATTTATCCCTAAGTAATTCTTCCGAACATCCTAAAGAAAAGTCTAAAACAAATCTGTATATGAGAAAACTCTACTTATCTGCGCTTGCCGTACTGGCATGTTTTGCATCTTTTGCTAAATCAACTACTGCAACAGGCACTGGTACTAGTTACTGGAATGTTTCAAGTTCTTGGAACAATGGGATCCCTGCTGATAATGACATAATCATAATTCCAACTGGTGTCACTGTCAATGTACCTACCAATACCACCATACCAACTCTTCAAAATGTTCAAATTCGTATTGATAATGGGGGTACACTCAACCTAGATAACAATAACGCCATTATAGTATTGACAACTAATTCAGGTATTACAGTATTATTGGGGGGAAATATTACTAGGACAAAAAACAATTCCAATATTACAGTAAACGGAACAAATGTATTTACAGTAAATGGCGTCCAATCGGTGAGTAGTCCAATTAACTTTGGAACAGTTGCTTTACCCGTCAAGTTCTCCGGCTTCAGCGTAGCCCGCCAGAACAGCGATGTGCTGGTGCAGTGGTCCACTGCCGAAGAGGTGAACGCTCTTTCCTTCGAAATAGAGCGCTCTACCGATGGTAACACCTGGAACCGCATCGCCAACGTACCTGCCAAGGGGAATAGCTCCAGCCTGACCAATTACACCTACAGCGATAAGAACGTTACCGCTGCGATTGTTTATTATCGCATCAGGCAGGTGGATATCGACGGCCGGTACATCTATACCTCCATCCAGTCCGTTAAGGCAACGGCTGCCGGGGCTGATGTGAAAGTAGCCGCTATCAGCAACCACCTCGTTGTGCAGTTTCCCGTACAGGTGAAAGGCACCGTGGAAGTACGCGTCGTGTCCCTCTCCGGGCAGGTGATCAGCAAGCAGGTGCTCCAGCAGCCAGCGGGACAGGTGATCCTGAACACCCCCGCTGTAAAGGGCGCCTACATTATCTCGGTAAGCAACGCACAGGAAATTAACGTAGCAAAACAGGTAGTCCTGTAACGCACTTTTACGCTCTTTATACGGCAACCTTTGGCTCCTGCCAAAGGTTGATTATTTTTAGTGCCTATAACCGGAACTATGAAAGCCTTTATCGCTTCCACGCTCACCTGCACCAGCCTCCTCCTCTCCTGCTCTATTCCCGTAGCCGAAGGACGTAACGGCGCCCGCTTTGCCACCGCCCTGGAGTACAACAACTATATCATTGAACGCCAGAGCGGGGTAATCAACCACATCATGAACATGGGCAAGCTGGCCGGGACCGACCTTCATGCCACTGAAGCCCACCTGGATAAGGGCGTAGCACTGGCCGATAGTGTGCTGACTGACGTGAAGGGCCTGAGCGACTTTAAGGGCGACTCTGCCCTGCGCCATTCGGCGATTGTGCTCTTTGCTTTCTACCACAAGGTGTTTGATAAAGACTACCGCGAGATGATTGCCATCCGTAAGAAGGGCGAGGCCCTGTCCGAAGAAGACTACCAGCGCCTGCAACTGCTGCAGCAGGACCTGGTACAGGAAGAGACTGAAAAAGATAAGCACTTCCTCAACGCCCAGCAGGACTTTGCCGCCCGCAACAACCTGCGCCTCGGCAACAACGCCCTGCAAAAGCAGATCGACGGGGAAGAATAATAAGAAGGCTTCCGTTGAGGGACTGCCTCTCCTAATTCCCAATTCCTAATCCCTAATCCCTGCCTGCTAGTCCCTCCGCTCCTGGCAGATCTCTATCAGCACGCTATTAGTTGTCTTTGGATGCAGGAAGGCCACGAGCTTGTTGTCCGCCCCCGGCTTCGGCTCCTCGTTCAGCAGCGTAAAGCCCTCTCCTTTCAGCCGCTCCATTTCGGCGCGGATGTCGGCCACTTCGAAGGCAAGGTGGTGAATGCCCTCGCCTTTCTTTTCCACGTAGCGGGCAATGACCCCGTCAGGGGTGGTGGACTCCAGCAGCTCGATCTTGGTCTCTCCCTTTTGGAAGAAGGCCGTAGCCACGTTCTCGCTGGCTACCGACTCGGTCTTGTAGCAGGACGTGTTCAGGAGCTTTTCAAACAAGGGGATGGAATCGGTAAGCGACTTCACGGCTATTCCTATGTGTTCTACCTTCAGCATAGAGGGTCTTTTAGAGTTTGAGGTTTGGTTTACCTGCACGGAACAGGGCTCCGAAAGTACGGTCATTTTGAGGTAAATTTGTCTGTTCACCTCTAAAGGAAACAACGACTCTATGGTGCAACTCCCAATATACCTGGACCACAACGCCACCACCCCCTGCGACCCAAGGGTGCTGGAAGCGATGCTCCCCTATTTCACCACATCTTTTGGCAATCCTGCCTCGCGCAACCACTCTTTCGGGTGGCAGGCCGAAGCCGCCGTCGACGGTGCCCGCGAGCAGGTGGCCCGCCTTATTGGCTCCGAGACCAACGAGATCATCTTTACTTCCGGGGCTACCGAAGGAGCCAACCTGGCACTCAAAGGCGTAGCCGAGATGTATGCCGCAAAGGGGAACCACATCATCACCTGTACCATCGAGCACAAGGCCGTGCTCGACACCTGCCACTACCTGGAGCAGAAGGGGGCGGAAGTCACCTATCTGCCCGTATCGCCCGAAGGCCTAATCAACCTCGAAGAACTGGAAGCGGCCATCCGCCCCACCACCGTCCTTATTGCCATCATGTGGGCCAATAACGAAATTGGTACCGTGATGCCCGTGCGCGAGATCGGAGCCTTGGCCCGCCGGCATGGCGTGCTATTCTTTACCGACGCCACCCAGGCTGTAGGCAAGATCCCCGTGGACGTGAACACCGATAACATCGACCTGCTGGCCCTCAGCGCCCATAAGTTCTATGGACCCAAAGGCGTGGGTGCTCTTTTCGTGCGCCGCCGCGGTCCCCGGGTGCGCCTCGTACCCCAGATGCACGGCGGCGGCCATGAGCGCGGCCTGCGCTCCGGTACGCTCAACGTGCCGGGTATTGTAGGCCTGGGGAAGGCCTGCGCCATCGCCCGCGAGGAAATGGGTGCGGAAGCCGGGCGAATCAGGGTCCTCCGGGACCGGCTGGAGAACGCCCTGCTGCAAGTGGAGAAGACGGCTGTGAACGGGAGCCGGGAGCACCGCCTGCCCGGCACCACCAACATCTCTTTCACTGGTGTGGAGGACGAGGCCCTCATCATGGGCTTCAACAAAGACATTGCCCTTTCCACGGGCTCGGCCTGCACCTCGGCCTCGCTGGAGCCCTCCTACGTGCTCCGCGCCCTCGGGCTGTCGGATGAGGGGGCACGCAGTTCGCTGCGCTTTGGACTGGGGCGGTTCACGACCGAAGAGGAAGTGGACTATACTATTGAGCGGGTTAGGGGTGCGGTGCACCAGCTGCGCGAGATGAGCCCCCTGTGGCAGAGCTAAAGGTGCAGGGAGACGTTAAATCTGCCCGGTGAAGGGACCTAAACCCCGTAACCTTTAGTAAATTTGCACCGGGTTGAACAGAACAACAGAACAGATTTAGATAACTGCTGCAGTCCCAAAGCGTAAGCCACTAGCATATTTCCGGCTCGTCGCTTGCGGCTCGTAGCCTGAAGCTTTAAACTATGCAAGTATTAGACAACGCCATCACAATAACCGATAAGGCAAGGGAAAAAGTAAAGCAGCTCCTGCAGGAGGCCGGCCATGGCGACGATCCTTCCTACTTCCTGCGCGTAAGCGTGGTGGGCGGCGGCTGCTCCGGCCTGAGTTATAAGATGGACTTCGACAACGAAACCAAGCCGGCCGACCAGGTGTTCGAGCACAACGGCATGAAGGTCGTTACCGACCTGAAAAGCTTCCTCTACCTGGTGAACACCGAACTGGACTTCTCCGACGGCTTTGCCGGCAAGGGCTTCCACTTCAAGAATCCCAACGCCACCCGCACCTGTGGCTGCGGCGAAAGCTTTGCGGTATAACAACACCCAACCTTGACAGCATAGATCGGGGATTAGAAGAAGCAAAAGGATTTCGCGGTGGCACTACCGCATCTTCCTGGCCGTTCTTCCAATTCCCGATTCTTGTTTTCCGTCCATCCCCTTTCACCTCCTAATCCCTTCCTAGTCCCTAATCCCCAGTCCCTAATCCCTCCCTTCTCTTAACTAATTCCCAATTCCTAATTCCTAATTCCTTCCCCATAGTTGTGCTTGCCATCAGAATCCTTATTTTGCACCTTACATTCCGACGATTCATGTGGTCAATAAGTAAAAAAGAACTGGGACAGTTTTTCTCCTCCCTCACCGGCCTGATCGCCATCGTGGTGTTCCTGCTGGTCAATGGACTGGTGCTCTTCGTGTTCCGCAACAACATACTGGACTATGGCTATGCAACCCTGGAGAACTTCTTTTCCATTGCGCCGTGGATCCTCATCTTCCTGGTGCCGGCCATCACCATGCGCTCCTTTGCCGACGAGTACAAGGGCGGCACCTTTGAGATCCTGCGCACCCGTCCGGTGACGGGTTGGCAGATCGTCACGGGCAAGTTCGTAGGTTCCCTGGTGGTAGCCGTCATTGCCCTTATCCCCACCCTCACCTATTACTTCACCATCAACCAGCTGGCGGCCACTTCGGGCATCGATGCCGGTGCGGCGGCGGGCTCCTACCTGGGACTGCTGTTCCTGGCAGCGGTATTCACGGCCATAGGAGTATGCGTCAGCTCGTTTACCACCAATTCGGTGGTGGCCTTCATCCTTTCGCTCCTGGCCTGCGCCGTGCTCTACTACGGCTTCCACGCCATCAGCGAACTGCCTCTCTTTGAAGGCGGCGCCGACTACTACATCGAGATGCTGGGCATCGACTTCCACTACGGGAGCATCAGCCGCGGGGTGATCGATACCCGTGATATCATCTACTTTCTTTCCCTGACGGTATTCTTTTTATTGATCACCCGCCAAAACCTATCGAAGCGATAACATGAGCCAAAGAACAAGCCGCAGACGAACCATCTGGTGGGTGGGATTGGTAGCAGCCCTTATTGCCATCAACTATATTGCCTCTTTTATTCACCAGCGTTTCGACCTCACCGAAGAGAAGCGCTACTCCCTGAGCAAGCCCACCAAGGACCTGCTGCGTGGCCTGGACAGCACCGTCATCATCGACGTGTACCTGACGGGCAACGACATGCCGGCCGTGGTGCGCAAGTTCCGCAACGCCGTGGGCGACTTCCTCTACGAGGCCAAGGAATACGGCCGGGGCGACCTGCAGTTCAACTTTATCAATCCCTACGGTTCATCCGACACGGCGGAAGTACGACGAACGGTAGACTCCCTGGGCGTTCATTACGGACTCACGCCCATGCAACTGAACGCTCCTACCGAAGTGGGCGATAAATTCGAGATAACCTACCTGATCCACGGCGCTGTGGTGCGCTACGGCGACAAGGCTATAGGGGTCGACCTGTTGAAAGGGGCCCGCTCCTTTGGCACCGAGCCCGAGCAACTGGCCGCCCTGTACAATAATGTAGAAGCCTCCATCGAATACAAGTTTGCCTCCGCCATCCAGAAAGCAACGGCGACGGATAGGCCCCTGGTGGCGTATGCCACGGGGCATGGCGAAGCCTGGGGATACAATGTAGACGACGCGGTGCGCACCCTGCTGAGCGAATACGACTTCGACACCCTGAACGTGAAGCAGGTGCCCTACATCCCGAAGGAAGCCGACGCCCTGGTGGTGATGAAGCCCACTCAGCCCTTCTCCGATGCCGATAAGCTCAAGATCGACCAGTACGTCATGAACGGGGGAAAGGTGTTCTGGATGATAGATAATATGTATGCCGAGTTCGATTCCCTCTATAAATCACAAGGCTTTATTGCCTTCGACCGCGGACTCAACCTCGAAGACCTCCTGTTCAACTACGGGGTGCGCATCAACCAGACCCTGCTGCAAGACATGCAGTGCGACAAGCTGCCCCAGGTGAGCGGCGAGGGCGAGACCCAGCAGCAGCGCCTCGTGGACTGGCCCTTCTTCCCGGTGCTGAACGGTACCGAACACCCCATCTCCAAGAACCTCGATGGTGTACGTGCGCTGTTCCCCACCACGCTCGATACGGTGGAAGCCAGTGGCATTACCAAGACCTTCCTGTTGACCTCTTCCAATAATGCCCGCACCCTGACCGCACCGGCCAAGATAGACTTCGAGTTCCTGCAGATAGCCCCGGAGCAAAGCCTGTTCCGCCAGCAGAACGTACCGGTGGCCATCCTGCTCGAAGGTCCTTTCCGCTCCCTTTATACGGGCCGGGTGCCCAGGGCAACGGCTGATTCGCTTCGGGCGATGAACCAGCCCGTAAAGAATATCTCCGACCGCACCAAGATGATCGTGGTGGCCGATGGCGATATTGCCCAAAACCAGTACAGCCAGTTTACCGGTCCCCTGCCCATGGGCATGAACGTTTTTACGCGCTACACCTATGCCAACCGCGACTTCTTCACCAATGCGCTGGAGTACCTCGTAAACCCCTCCGACATCCTGCAGACCCGCTCCAAGGAGTACACCCTGCGCCTGCTGGATCCCCGTCGGGTAAACGAGGAAAAGACCACCTGGCAGCTCGTCAATATCGCCCTGCCCATTACCCTGGTGATCCTCTTTGGCCTCGCCTATCAGCAGCTGCGCAAAAGAAGGTACACCCGGGTCAAAGGATAAAAACGCCCCATGGGTCCTATATTTGCTGCCTAAAAGGAAATTGCGGGATGACAGCAGATCAGATAGTTTACCTGGTATTTGGAATTGTGATTATACTGGCCGTGGTCTTCGACCTGGGCGTGTTTAGTAAGAAGGATAAAGAGATGACTATCAGGACAGCCC
>DASWYM010000530.1:0-4627 GCA_036404975.1 Chitinophagaceae bacterium | reverse complement strand
TCCTTTTATTTTACCGGGCCGATTACCAGTTGTGGATTGCCCGGAGATGATTACTGCTGCAGGTATTGGTCGGTTCCCTGGTGCCAGTCTTCCCGCACCGGGACGAAGAAAACAATGAGTACCACATCCTATAGGGTCACGATGGAATGGAGTACGTCGGATTGGATCACCGGGATTTCATCGGGGTTGATGACGTTCCTCATCAGGCAGGTAGAGCCCGGAGCCAACAATGTAGGTCTCGTTGCCGTGCTGTACCTTACGCACATACGATTGCTTGTGGGCGGGCTTATTTTCTCCGGGCTTGTACCAGTAGTAATCCACCCAGGCGCTGCCGTTCTTCGTGGCGGCGTCGATATACTCCCTGACCAGGGGCTTTCCTTTGAGGTCTTTTGCGTCCATGAGGTTCCTTCCTTCGATGCCGGGCTGGGCGCCGTTCACCAATTCGACTCCCTGCGGGTCATCTACAAACACATAATTGTTCAGGAATACGAACGGACCTGTTTTGTCGCGCAGCAGGGGGAAGGCTTCCTTTCCCCGTTGCGCTATGAGGTCGGCAGCCCGGCTCACCACATCTTCAACAAAGACCTTGTCCATCTGCATGTTGTAGATCCCGCTGCCGATGATGTATTGCTTGCCCGTGGGGAAGGTAACCCGCTTGACAAAAGATGATTTCCAGGCCGGGAAGATGTCGCCCGGCTCCGGCCATTGGTAATGTACCCAGCCTTCGCCTTCCGGGGTGGCACCGGCTTCCAGGAACATTTTTACAATAGGTCTGCCTCCCACATCTTTCAGCGCGAGGTCATTCCGGCCTTCGCTGGTTGATTCGGCTGCATGAAAGGCCCGGGTGCCATCCATTGTGAAGACAAAGAAGTACGTGTCGTCCATAAACCACCGGAACCCCTTTTTCCGGAAATCCGGGAAAGCAGACTCGCCAGATTGTTCAAATACCTGTGCCGCCTGGCGTACCAGCGTCATTAATTCCGGTGCGGTTATTCTTGGGGTCGTGGAAATCTCTTTGGGTGCCTCGGCGAGATAAACACCACAGCCAACGGCTAACCAGCCGGCCTTCATCTTTGCCCTGCTTACATAGGTGGACTTTTGCGTGGAGACACTTTCGCCAGGCTTGGGCCACATGTAGTCTACCCAACCCGAGCCCCTGGTCCGTGCCATTTTCAGCATCTCCTGGACCAGGAACTTTCCCCGGGTATCTTTTAGGTTCAGTACGTTGCGGCCTTCAAGAATAGGGTGAGCCGGGTTGACGAGTTCAACCCCATTGGTATCCAGGATAAAGATATATGCATCCTTTGCCCTGAACGGGCCGGCGGGGTCGTGAAAAAGACGAAAAGCATTGTCTTTATCTTTTTGGAGCTCGCTCACTGCATTCCTGACCGCATCTACCACGAACTCGCGCTCCATGCGGTCGTTGTACATACCGCTGCCGACTATATAGCTCTTACCGGTGGGGGCTTTCACCAACTGTACATAGCTGCTTTTCCACCGCGGGGAGAGTCCCCCGGGGACGGGCCACTCGTAGTGGTACCAACCTTCCGGCTTGTTCGGGAAACTGGTAGCGGCAGCGATCAGCCCCCGGATGATCGGCTTACCGTTGATATCCTTGAGGTCCAGTTGGTTTTTGCCTTCCATCAACGGATCATCATGAACCAGCATCATCCCCCCAGGATCGAGCACAAAGATGTAGGTTTCACCCTGCCGCCAGCGGCTGCCCTGCAGGCGGAAATCGGTAAAGGCAGCCTCCCCTTTGGTGCGTACCAGGGCTGATGCGTCTTTTACGAGGGCTATTACCTTTTGGGTGGAGTCCTCGGGGTTAACAACCGTAAAACGGCTGTAGAGAGAAGAGGAGCTGCCTTCATCTTCGCTCTCTTGTGCGTAGGTATAAAGGCCTGCCATCAAAAGTAATATGGTCAGTAATTGATGCTTTCTCATTGTAAGAAGTTGAGTGGTGAAAAAAATCGCAGGTACAAGAAAGCGTTGTCGGGGATACGAAATTCCAGGTGGGTAAGAATGGTTAAGTTATGGCATTTAGACTATCGCACCTGTGAAGAAGGTCAGGCTAAAGGCTGATAGCGGTCAGTAAATGGAGCCGTATAAAGGAACCTGTACTGGCTGTTGAGGTAGAGCGACTTATTTGTATAAAAAAGAAATAATAGCCTGGATACAGGGACTTTACTGATCAGCCAGCAGCATAAAATACTATCGACAATCATGGTATCCCGTGCCTGCTATCAGTGCTTTGCCCCTTGAGGCAGCCTAACTTTAAGACAAAACTGAGGACATGAAAAAGGTATTACTACTTGGCTGCCTTTGTTTGGTTGCTGTGTCTTCCTGCAACCCTCCGGGCACGCTGAGCAAAAGAGATACAACTACTCCGGAAGATTCTATTTATAAAGTGGCTCGTGGTTATTTCAAAGTACTCCCGGTAGTGGCGGTCAGTGAGGAAAACCCCCTGACCCAGGCAAAAGTGCACCTGGGTAAGATATTGTATTATGACACCCGGCTGTCCAAGAACGGGAACTCCAGTTGTAACTCCTGTCACAACCTGGCCACCTTTGGTGTGGATAATGAAGTGACTTCCGATGGAGATGATGGCAGTAAGGGGACGCGTAATTCCCCCACAGTCTTTAATGCAGCGTTGCACAACATGCAGTTCTGGGATGGCAGGGCTAAAGACGTGGAAGAGCAGGCGGGAATGCCGATCCTGAATTCGGTGGAGATGGGCATCCCTCATGAAGGGTTTTTAATCGAGCGGCTAACCGGCATTAAACTCTACCAGGAACTTTTTAAAGACGCTTTCCCCGGGGAAGAGCAACCGCTAACGTATGCTAACCTGCAAAAGGCGATAGGTGCTTTTGAGCGTACCCTGCTCACACCGTCTCGGTTTGACCAATACATGCAGGGTGACAGGAAAGCCCTTAATTCTGTAGAAAAGGCAGGCCTGCTGGCTTTCGTGGAGGCCGGTTGTACCACCTGTCACAACGGGGTGGGGATAGGAGGCGGCACGATGCAGCGGTTTGGCCTGGTAACGGATTACCGGTCACTGACCCGCAGCCGGTTAAATGATGAAGGAAGAAAAGCAGTGACCCAGTATGCAGCCGATAAAGATGTATTCAAGGTGCCGGGACTGCGCAATATCAAGGGTACCTTCCCTTATTTCCATGATGGAAGTGTAGCCGGGTTAGATTCGGCTGTCATTATTATGGGAAAAGCGGAGTTAAATAAGGAACTGTCGAAGCAGGAGGTCAGGCAAATTGTAGCCTTTCTGAACTCGCTGACTGGAGAAATAGATCCAGAGGCAAAAAAGATCCCGGCAGAACTGGCAAAGCATTAGGTTCTCCTGTGTTAACTGGTGACTGAGATTGGAATGGCCTGATCGTTCATAAAATTTGTGAAGATTCCTATAGCGAGGATGACATCTAAACTCCCATCTGGTGGATAAATTGTGTACTATTTTACCTGGTGATTGGAAGGCCGGAAAGTGGCTGGGTGTAGAAAAGTTGGGGCATAAATAGGCTTATCGGCCTTTTTGTAGAGGCCGGTGGATCTACCAGGGGAAACGTGACATGGGGTTAAGCTGCTTTTGCCTGCTCCAGGATGTCATCCATGTGAATACCCAGGTGACTTTCATCAAAGACACAGTTTCCGTCCTTGATCAGCAGTACCTGTGGTGATTCATGATTGACCCCGAATACCTGGGCTACCTTGTTAGAGATATCCCTATGGGCGATCAGGTCCAGGAAATAGAAGTCTATATCGGAAGGTTGTTCCGCTTTTTGGAGGCGCTGCAAGGCTACCCCGCTGATAGAGCAGCGGGTGCTGTGCTTAAATATTACCTGGGGTTTTTGCTGGGATTTGGTGATAATTTGTTTCAACTGCTCCTCATCGTTCAGATGAATCCAATGCATACACATACCGGTTTTTAGTGAAACTACCTGTTCTTGTAAGAGTAAGCCGTGGCCGGACAACCGTACTTGCTGCGCGAAGTAAAGCAGGAAGTCATGGCTAAGACCATGGAACTCAATAAAATAATAGTAAATAATTTGTTTCTCATAATCGAAAGTTGTTTCCTGTAAAACGTTTTATTTTGTCGGATATTTTGCAAAAATAGTAATGAATATTCATTTTATCTCTATAGGCGGTAGCGTAATGCACCAGCTTGCCATAGCATTAAAGCGAAAAGGATACCAAATCACGGGCAGTGATGACGAAATCTTCGAGCCGGCGAAGGGCAACCTGTCCCGGGAAGACCTGCTGCCTTCGGTACTTGGGTGGCACCCGGAACGCATCTACGCTGGTCTGGATGCCGTAATCCTGGGTATGCATGCCAAGGGGGACAACCCTGAGCTGCTGCGGGCCAAAGAACTGGGCCTGCCAATCTACTCCTTTCCGGAGTATATTTTCAAGGAGAGCCTGGAGAAGACCCGGGTTGTGGTGGGGGGCAGCCATGGAAAAACCACTACCACGGCCATGGTCATGCATGTATTGCGTTATGCCGGTAAGGACTTTGACTACCTGGTGGGCGCCCGACTGGAGGGTTTCGACCAGTCGGTAAATATCACCAGTGCCCCGCTGATCGTGTGCGAAGGCGACGAATACCCCGCCTCAGCGATCG
>DASWYM010000529.1:0-10385 GCA_036404975.1 Chitinophagaceae bacterium | reverse complement strand
ACTGCGGATCCCTTCTCTCTTGTCTTCCTCCTTGTCCCGCAGGTCAAAGAGGATGCAGATGGGGTAGATCAGGAAGAACCGGTTGATGACAAAGAGGTAATGTGCGTAATCCCAGGTGGTATCGGAAAGTTCAATAGGCAGAAAGGCAGTAACATGGGTCCACGAATAAGCCAGGAAGATGGTCTTGCCGATCGCAATGTTCTTCAGCCACCGGAACGACTTGTAGGGAATCTTCGGCGCCGAGTACAAAAAGGTGATAAAAGCCGTAGCGAGCAGCCATTCCCAGTACCGGAGCAACTGGATGCCAAAGTACGCTGCTCCAACAGCCCCCAGCATAAACAATACCGCATGTGCCCGTTTCTGCTGAACTGACCAGGCTGCCTTACCGGCCAGACCATACAGGGAAGGAGTGAGGTACCAGTGGAAGTTATAGCTACACAGAGTGCCCGAAAAGGCAAAAAACACAAAAGTCCAATTGACCGGTATATCAAAAAGCAGGTAACTCTGGTAGATCATTACCACGCAGCATACCGCTATGTAGATACTGGTAAATAGAAAGAAGTCGAATGCCCGTCGAAGCACACTTCTCCTATTGACTTAAGATGACTAACTGGTCTGAATCCACGGTATCGCTGCGGTTACCTTCGCGGTCCGCCGCCACAAACCGGAGATAAATGGTGTCGTTTTCCCGGTCGCTTTTGTGCAAGTTCCGCCAATCCAGCTTTAACTCAAACTCACCTTTGTTGTGGTCGCTGAACTCAGGAATAGGTACATCAACCGGGGTGTAATCCGGAACGGAAGGGGGCAAACCCCGCCTGTTGAGCCGTATCGGGATATAGGTAAACTGCCCGGTACCAAGGTCGCCTTCTTTATCGGTAAACTTTAAATTGATGATGAGGCTGGCATTGGAGGGTAATGTCTTGGTATTGTAGGAATCAATTTCAATCTGGGGCTTGGTTTCGAATTTATCTTTGTCGCAGGCTACGAGAAAAATTACCAACAGGAAAGGGATGAATTTTTTCATATGTTAAGCTCTGTTCCAAATTTACGATATGTCACTTGAAATACCTAAGGTGGAAGATTTAATTAGAAAACTGTTTACAATAAAGGGAGAAGAGGCTTTCCGGGGGCTGGCGCTGGATGTATACCGGTACCAGTACAGGAATAATGAACTCTACCGCAGGTATGCCGGTCTGACTGCCTCAGTGCCGGAGTTGGTAAAAGACATCTGTGACATTCCCTTTCTGCCGATCTCTTTCTTTAAGACCCATAATGTACAAACCACGGAGTTTTCGCCCCGTGTGATCTTTGAGAGCAGCGGCACCACCGGTAGCCAGGTCAGCCGGCATTTTGTAAAAGACCCTTCTCTTTATGAAACTTCTTTCCTCAAAGCTTTTGAAGCCTTCTATGGCCCGGCCACTGATTACTGTTTCCTTGCCCTGTTGCCTTCCTACCTGGAACGGGGCAGTTCTTCCCTGGTCTATATGGTTAAGGAACTGATGGAGCGCAGCCGGCATCCCCTGGGCGGCTTCTTTCTCTACGATTTAGAAGAGTTAGCTGCCCGGCTGGCCGAAGTGGAGCGCACCGGGCAAAAGACGATGCTGATTGGGGTAACCTACGCACTGTTGGACTTTGCGGAGCAATTCCCAGCAGCCCTCAAGAACACCATTATTATGGAAACCGGGGGCATGAAGGGACGCCAGAAAGAACTGGTGCGCTCCGAAGTGCACGAGGCCCTAATGCACGCCTTTGGGGTGCCATCTATTCATTCGGAATATGGGATGACCGAGTTGCTCTCGCAGGGCTATTCCCAAGGCGGCGGCCGGTTTTACGCGCCTGCCTGGATGAGGGTGCTGGTGCGTGAGGAGGATGATCCGAAGTCGGTCGTGGGGCCTTCGGAAAAACCGAAAACCGGGGCGATGAATATCATTGACCTGGCCAACCTGTTTTCCTGCGCCTTTATTGCCACGGAAGACCTGGGAACCCTTCACCCCGATGGAGGCTTCGAAGTGCTGGGCCGAATAGACAACAGTGATGTGCGGGGCTGCAGCCTGCTGGCGGTATAAAATAAAAGACCAAAGTAAAACTTTGGTCTTTTAAGTGCGGCAGAGGAGATTCGAACTCCCACGCCTCTCGGCGCTACCACCTCAAGGTAGTGCGTCTACCAGTTTCGCCACCGCCGCAGAGGGGCTGCAAATTTATCTATTTTTTCATTACTATCCGAAAAGTTGTTCCTTTTCCTAATTCAGAACTTTTCACACCGATAGTTCCTTTGTGGTATTGTTCGATAATCCGCTTCGAAAGACTTAAGCCCAGGCCCCAGCCCCGCTTCTTGGTGGTGAAACCGGGCTTGAACACTTTGGCCATGTTCTGCTTGCTGATGCCTTTGCCGCTGTCGGTCACATCAATCAGCACACTTTTGTCCGCGTCAATGATCTCTACATGAATACTGCCCTTACCCTCCATGGCATCCAGGGCATTTTTTAAGAGGTTCTCGATCACCCAGTCGAACAGCGGGCCGGAGAGCCGCACCGGTATGTGGTCTTTGCCGTGGGTGTCGAGGCTGAACTGCACCTTGCCGGAAGCCCTTTTGCGTACATATTCCATCACGTCCTGGATCTGGTGAACAATATTGCGCTCCTCCAGTTGCGGCGTGCTGCCAATCTTGCCAAAGCGATCCGACACGAGCCTCAGGCGGGTCACGTCTTTTTCCAGTTCGGCCACCATCTTCTCATTACCGGGCATATCGCGGAAGATCTCCAGCCAGCCCTCCAGCGACGATACGGGCGTGCCCAGCTGGTGGGCGGTTTCCTTGGCCATGCCGGCCCACACCTGGTTCTGCACCGACAGGTAACTGCTGCGCAGGGCCAGGAAGGTGACGAGGATAAACAGGCCCACAATAATTAACTGCACAATGGGGTAGTAGCGCACTTCGCGCAACAGCTTGCTGTGTCCATAATACACCCGGTTCACTCCCGTTGGGTTGATCGGGTCGGTCCAGATGATAGGGTCGTTCTCGGACTTGAACTTCTTGAGTTGGTCCTTCACGTAGCCGGCATCGCGCTTTATTTTTGATGAATCCAGGTTGATGGATTCAATGATACTATCCCTTTCGTTGGTCCAGATGATGGGAATATCATTATTATCGGTAATGATCTTAGTGGGCAGGCGTGTGTCGGTTACGTTCGGATTGAAGAGAGCAATAGTTGCTTCCACCCATTGTTCCACTTTCTGCTTTTCCTCCTTTTCAATCTTTTGGGCCAGGTAGGAAGAGTAGAGAATAGTGCCGCTTACAATAAGAATAGCAACCAGCGCCAGCAGGGCACGTCCGGTCAGTAATTGACGAAACATGTTCGAAAATAATAAGTATAATCCCGCATCAATTATTTTTGGGCAAATATTTTACCTCTGTCACAGCCATCACCATCTGTCGCCATTGTTATTCTGAACTGGAACGGTGTGCGTTACCTCGAGCAATTTCTTCCTTCAGTGATGGCAACCACTTATCCCAATGCGCGGGTTATTGTGGCCGACAATGCCAGCACCGACAGCTCCCTGGCCTTTCTGCGGCAGCAGTACCCGTCGGTGGAGATCATTGAGCTGGAGGTGAATCATGGCTTTGCCGGCGGCTACAACGAAGCCCTCAAAAGGGTGGCGGCCGACTACTACGTGCTGCTCAATTCCGACGTGGAAGTCACAGCAAGCTGGCTGGAGCCCATGATTACACTGCTGGAATCCGATCCCAGTCATGCCGTGTGCCAGCCCAAGTTGCTGGCCTACCACAACCGGAACCTCTTTGAATACGCCGGTGCGGCTGGCGGCTGGCTCGATGCCTACGGTTATCCCTTTGCCCGGGGCAGGGTATTCGAGCACTGCGAAGAGGATAAGGGCCAGTACCAGGGGGTGGAGGAGGTGTTTTGGGCTACAGGCGCGGCCCTGATCGTACGCAGCTCGGTGTACCACGAAGTGAAAGGCTTTGATGCTTATTTCTTTGCCCACCAGGAAGAGATCGACCTGTGCTGGCGCATCCAGCTGCGGGGCTATAAGATCTTCTGCCATCCCGGATCGGTGGTGTACCACGTGGGCGGCGGCACCCTGCCCAGGGGCAACAGCCGCAAGACCTACCTGAACTTCCGCAACAACCACATTATGATGGCCAAGAACATGCCTGTAAGTGAAAAATGGTGGAAGGTGCCCTTCCGCCTCCTGCTCGACCAGGTGTCGGCTGCCAAGCAACTGCTGGCAGGCGAAAGCGGCTATTGGCTGGCCATCCAGCGGGCTCATTGGGGCTATTTCCGCTGGCTCTTTTCGAGGCCTAAAGAGCGTTCCGACATAGCGCGCAGACCCTTGAAGAGCCTCAGCGGCGTGTATCCCGGAATTGTGATCTGGGACTACTTTGTCAAAAAGCGGAAGACCTTTGCCCAAATAATTGCCAAACAATAAAAGACCTCTTTGTTAAAATTTACTTCACAACCATTATTTTTGCACCACAAATTTTGAATATGGATCACCAGAGCGAATACCATGAGGAATTACAAAAGGTTCAGGACCGTGACTTTACACACAGCTGGGTCTCTTCATCCGCCTTCATCTTTTATCTTTCCATTTTTTGTTTGCTGGCTTTCTTCTTCGGAAGCTGCTTCCGTCTGTACAACGAGCGCTACGACCGACTTGATGTAACCATACAGGAAAGCACCCAGTACACTCCTAAGTATAAATAGTTCAAATTTTTTTTGTTGCAATAAAGACTCTGCCTTATTTTTGCAACCCCAAAGTTCTTACAAACGCGGAAGTAGCTCAGCTGGTAGAGCACAACCTTGCCAAGGTTGGGGTCGCGGGTTCGAATCTCGTCTTCCGCTCTGAAAGTCCATCCTTCGGGATGGATTTTTTTTGGAGCCCTGGTGGTGAAATTGGTAGACACGCAGGACTTAAAATCCTGTGGCCAGCAATGGCCGTATCGGTTCAAGTCCGATCCGGGGCACAAATAAGCGACAATCCTGTCGCTTTTTTTATGCCTGGTCCTTTCCGCGTTGCTCCGATAAGGGACGCTCCCCAAGCCAGTGAATCCCTTAACACTTTCACATGTACTAAAAGTTCCAGGTGGTGTTTACCCACTTTAAATTACCTGACTCCTCCTAATTCCCGGTATCCTGGTTCCCAATTCCTCCTTATCCATTCCCCAGCCTATCCGTACTTCAACCGATCTTCAACCGCTCCTTATAGCAACGGTTCAGGAGCGGTTCAGCAACGGTTCAGGTACGGTTCAACAGCGGTATAGAGTGGGGGAGACCATGGCTGTTCCAGGCATAAAAGGAGCACCAGGTATTTGACTCCAGACTCGGAAGTGCACAGAAAGACTGCCGGAAAGGATAAACAGGCCCGGGATGCCCCATAAGATAAATCTACCCAATTACAGGGATGGACTTCAGGAGAAAAGTAAATTAGGAACCGAAGGAGTATATATACTCGATCTTACCGTTCAACTGTTTTTGCTTGTTGAACACCGCTTCTTTTACTTTAAGGCCGCGACCGTCGTATTGGTAGCGCCAGATCAGGTAGTCCGAGCTGTTGGCAGGGAAGGTCATTTTCTGGATCACCTGGTTGGAGGAGGAGTATTCGAACATATATTCCGGCAGCAGTTTGCGCACCTTGTTGTTGTAGCGCACAATATCGGTCAGCCGGTTTTGCGCGTCGTAGTAGTAATAGACCGGCTCGGACTTGATGCCCTTGCGTATGCTGTTTTCTTCCACGATGTTGCCGTTCTCATCATACGCGAACGTTACTATAGCGGTATCCACCTTGTTTTTGATGCGCAGCATGCGGTCGATCCTGTCCTCGCTGTAGATCCACTGGTGCACTTCTTCGAGGTTTAGCCGGCGGGAAGAATCCGACGAGGTGCTGCTGTAAGACAGGAGCCGTCCTGCATCATCATAATTGTACTGGGCGGTGCTGACCATCATCTGGCTGCTGTCGACGGTTTTTATTACCTGGCCCTTGTCGTTGAGATAAGAGGTGAGTACCGATGCTTCGCTTAGGCCTGAGCGGGTGATGGTGCGAAGCGTTTGGGTGGCCGGCGAAAAGACTTGCTCTACATAAAAATTCTCTGTTTTGGTGCCGTCCTCGTCAAAGCTGTTTAGCAGCACCCGGCTTACTTTGTTGCTTTGGTAAGCTTTCATGATGTCGGCAGTTTCCCTGGTGCCTATAATGTCCTTGTAGTAATACTGGCTGAAGGCGGTGGTGACCAGGAAAAGAGCGGCGGATAGAAACAGTGCTTTCATGTAGATATTGTTACGTGTTCAAAAGTAATCAATGCCCGGGGTAGTTTCTAGCAGGGGGTTAGGGGTTATGGTGTTTGTAGCTATTTTTATGAAAATTTTGACGTGTCACACCAACCAGAACGAACGGATAAAAACTGCCTGAATTGCGGGGCTACGGTGCAGGGGCGCTACTGTCACATATGCGGGCAAGAGAACATTGTGCCCAAGCAAAGCTTCCTGGGCCTGACCAAGCACTTCGTCTATGATATCTTTCATTTCGACGGGAAATTTTTTGAAACCTTGAGGCTCCTGTTTTTTAAGCCGGGTACCGTATCCAAGGAATATGTAAAGGGCAGGCGGATGCGTTATCTCGATCACATAAGAATGTACCTGTTTACTTCAGCGATCTTCTTCCTGGTGTTCTTTTCAATAGAGTCGATGGAAAACGTGACCGACCTGGATGGCCATGAAGTCCTTTCCAAGGCCGAACGGCTGGACCTGGCCATGGAGGTTAGTGATAAGGTAGCGCAAAATCCGGGGGATACTCTGGCTCAACTGCAGATGAAGCTCCTGATGGATTCCACATATGTAATCGGCCTGGCACCGCCCCGGGACACCATCACTTCTCATTCGTTGGTGCATCACGATGGAATGCCCTACAAGATGATTGCCCGCAAGGATACTGCTTTAACACCTTTCCGGACAGAGGCGAAGGGATGGTTTGCCCAAACCCTGCAAACCAAGTGGAATAAGTTCGAGGAGAAGTACAAAGATGACCTGGACGAGGGCTATATTGATTTTTTGGAAGGCTTGCTCCACAAGTTGCCGTACCTGCTGTTCCTTTCGCTACCTTTTTTTGCAGGGATTCTAAAGCTTCTGAATTGGCGGCATAAAGAAACCTTCTTTAGTGATCACGCAGTTTTTACCCTGCACCATTATATCATTAGTTTTATTCTTATCCTGTTTTACTTTGGATTTGACGCATTGAAAAACACCACGGGGTGGCGGATCTTTGGTACCTTGGGAGGGCTGATCTTCGTTTTATGGCCCTTGTACCTGCTCATTGGTATGAAGCGATTTTACGGCCAGCCGTGGCGCACGACACTGGGTAAGTTTCTGCTGGTAAACCTGCTCGGATTGCTGACCCTGGGCTTGTTGTTATTGGTCTTTATATTGTTTTCAATTATTCAACTTTAATTATATGAGTGCAGCTTTTGACCGATTGGTGAAGATTATGGACGAGTTACGGGAAGGATGTCCCTGGGATAAGAAGCAAACGATCCAGTCGCTCCGACAACTTACCCTGGAAGAGGTATACGAGCTGACGGATTCTATTACGGAGAATGACTGGAAGGGCATCAAGGAGGAGCTGGGCGACCTGCTGCTTCATATCGTGTTTTACGCGCGCATCGGCCGCGAGGAAGGCCAGTTTACCCTGGAGGAAATGATCCATGCCATCTGCGATAAGCTCGTGGCCCGCCACCCGCATATCTATGGTGACGTGTTGGTGGAAAATGACGAGGACGTCAAGCGCAACTGGGAAAAGCTGAAGCTCAAAGAGGGTAAGAAGTCGGTGCTGGCCGGGGTGCCCAAAGGGCTGCCTTCGCTGGTGAAGGCCATGCGCCTGCAGGAGAAGGCTAAACAGGTAGGTTTTGAATGGGAAACCAAAGAGCAGGTGTGGGACAAAGTGGAAGAGGAAGTGCAGGAGATGAAGGAAGCCATCGAAAAGAATGATCCTGTCAAAATTGAAGAGGAGTTTGGCGATGTGCTGTTCTCGATGGTGAACTTTGCACGATTTTTGAACGTGGACGCCGAGAACGCCCTGGAAATCACCAATAAAAAGTTTATTGCCCGGTTTACTCAAATGGAACAATTAGCCCTGGGTAAAGGAAAGAACCTGAACGAGATAAGCCTGGAGGAAATGGATTCCATTTGGAATGAGATCAAACAACAGCGAAGTTGAACCTTCCTAAGCTAAATACCCTGCTGCCGAAAAAAGCCTTGCTGATTACAGCAGGGATCCTTATTGCCCTTTCGTTCTTTACGTCCTTTTATTTCCGGGTGCCGCCCTCAATTGAGAACGAGGAGCAGCGCCTGGAAGGATACATTCACCGCCTGCAGAAGGATTACAATGACTTTATTGCCGATTCGGTGATGCTGCGCAAGCTGGTGCAGCGGACCGAGTCGTTGCAGGAGTTTCAAAAAACTGCCAAGAAGGATTACGGTATCTTTCTATTCGCCGAAACGCTTAGCGGTGACAAGGATCTTATTTTCTGGAACAACCAGAAAAGCCTGCCGCCCACAGCCGATTATTCGGCCCCTGACGGCGAGTACTTCGAATACCTGGCCAATGGCTACTACCTGGTGGTGAAAAAGACCATCCGCCTGCACGGCATGACCAACAACGTGGTGGCTTATGCCATGATCCCGATATATTATGACTACGGGTCCATGAGCTCAAGGCACCTGAAGTCGCATTTCGTGTACAGTGCCGATGCCACCCGGAAGATCACCATAGTAGACCGCAAGACACCTTATCCCGTCAATGCCCTTTCGACCAAGACCCTGTTCCATATTGGGCCCAAAGTTTATGCGCCCATTGTGAAGCAGGACGTGATCACGGCTACGATGCGGGTATTGGCCTTTGTGTTGCTGCTGGCTTATATTCATTTTATCGCCGAATCCATTACCCGAAAGCGGGGAGCACTGAAAGGAGTGGCTTTTTTAATTCTTACCCTGGTCGCCGTGCGCCTGGCCATTTACGCACTGTCGGGCCCGCTGGCTCTCACCCAGTTTGAGCTGTTCCAGCCCGACGTGTATGCCTCCAACATCTTTAACCGCTCGCTGGGCCACCTGCTGATCAACGCCATATTTTTCTGCTGGATCGTAGTGTTTACCTGGTACCATATGGGTTCGATGAAGCGGATGCCGGCTTTTCTTCAGGGCCGGCGCATCCAGGCCGCTGGTGTAGCCGCCATGGTGGTGCTGATCCTCTTTACGTTTGCCTATGCTAACGTGGTGCGCAGCCTGGTGGCCGACTCTACCATCTCATTCGATGTGATCAACTTCTTCTCGCTCAACTGGCAGACGGTGATTGGCTTTATTGTGCTGGCCCTGCTGTCGCTGTCGTATTACTATTTTACCCGCATTCTTTTCCGGTTCATCTTCCCGGCCTTTGAAGGAAGAACAATCCTGATCTATTTTGGTATTGCCCTGGCCGGCCTGCTGTACCTCACCCTGCGGTCGGGCAACTCCATTGTATTGTTTCACATACCGGTGCTTTTCTGGCTGCTGGTGTATACGCTTCTCCTAAGCCAGGAACAGTTTATTATCAACCGCTTCAAAATGACGGTGGCGGGTATGCTGTTCTGGATCTTCATTTTCTCGGTGTCTCTGGCGGCAGTAATCCTGCGGGAAAATAAGGCCAAGGAGCTAAAGAGCATGAGGGAGATTGCCGAGACACAGGCCGATATCACCGAGCCTTCGGGCGAGCGGGCCCTCAGCATCGGGCTGATCTACCTGGATAATGATTTCCTGCTGAACAATTTCCGACGGTTCCAAAACCCAGTGCAAAACCGCCTCCTACGGGACAGTGTCATCCGGGAGAATTCAACCGGCCTGGCCAATAAGTACGAGACCAATGTCTTTGTATTCGACATGCTTAACCAGCCGGTCAACAACGATGAACCGCTTTCCTATGCGGAGCTTAATCATATTTACACGTTCCAGAGCAAACCCACAGGGGTTACGGGATTGTATTACCACGAAACATCGCTGGACCAGTATGCTTATATAGCTAAGCGGGAGATCCGCGATACGGCGCTGGTAGGCAGCTTCTTTATTGTGTCGACTCCCAAGACATTCAGCCAGGATGCCCTCTCTTCCGAGCTGTTCCGCAGTGAGCAGGAAACCGATATTGAGCGGTCGTTTACCTATTCGCACGCCATCTATAAATATGATCCAGATGAGCGCCGGCACATTCTCAGGTCATCGAGCGCTAAATACCCTTTCCAGATCGACCTGACGGCCCGGGAGATTCCCAACGAAGAATACCGCCATGTGACCAAGGACGGCTATGATGAAATGTGGTACAAGGCCAGCAATGCCAAGGTGGTGGTGGTGGCTAAG
>DASWYM010000528.1:0-4434 GCA_036404975.1 Chitinophagaceae bacterium | reverse complement strand
TGAGCGCCCTCACTTTTAGCAGCGAAAAGGTCAAGATAAGAAGTAATCCTATAGAGACTGCCCCGTAAACGAATGAGAGTCCCTGCTCCAGGCTGATGGAGGGCGTATTGTTTTGTGCTACATCTACCACGAATTCATCCCCGGAGCCAACGGCCTCGAGGAGTTGTATGGCTGTGCCCTTATCGTCGCCGCTGTGAAAGATAGTGAACGTAAGCAGGGGAAGGGTCAGCGACAGCACTGCGGCTGCCAGCAGGTAAAAGCGATTCCACTGGTGAAAGGCCCTGTTGCGCAAGGCTATAAAGTAGTAGCCGGTCAACAGGCCCGAACAGAGGACCACCTTTAGCAGGTAAGTAAGAAAGGGCATCATTTCTTTTCTTTTTTGAGTTGTTCCAATACCATTTCCAGTTCCTCCATGCTGATGTTGTTTTCCTTGACCATAAAGGAAACCGCTTCGCTGAAGGAGCCGCCGAAGTAGCCCTTCACCAGGTTTTTAATGCTGGCTTTGGAATAAGCTTTCTTGCTCACCAGTGGGTAATACTGGTGTTGGCGGCCGATCACCTTTACTCCGACAAACTCTTTTTCTATCAGTATCTTCAGCATGGTAGCTATTGTATTCTGGTGCGGCCTGGGCGGGGGAAGCACCTCCATAATGTCGCGGATGAAGCCTTCTTTGACCTTCCAGACGGCCTGCATCACCTGTTCTTCGGCTTTGGTTAATGTCTTCATGTGTGTAGATTGACACGGCTAACTTACAACTAACTATTTAGTTTAACAACTAAATCTTTAGTTTTATTTGTTGGGCGGAAGAGTACCCATTCCTACAATAAGGGTTGCTGTTCCGGGTAAAGGAAGTACAGCAACTTTAGCTATTTGTTTTCAATTTTCTTATTTTCTTGCGTTACCAATTAACTGCAAAACCCAAGACTTCTGCTATGTATAAATTGATTCCTCTTTTTTGCTCTTTGTGGTGGCAGCCTGTTCCAAGAATGAACAGGAACAGTATACCCCCACCCAACACCCGCAATATCAGAACAGTCACCTTTCCCAATTCGGCGCGTATAAACTTTATACGGTAAGTGGCGAAGTATGGGTTCCGGGACTGGCGCAGCAGTACGCTTCGGAATTCGGGCAGTACTTTTATGACGAGTCCAGCACTTTTGAGGACCCGGCATTCCGCACCTTCCAGATGGTGTCGGAGGACAGCGCATTGAATACCAGTACAGTTCCAGTAGGCGAACTGAAGCGGAGGACATCTGGTACGTACGATCAGTTTTCCGGCCACTGGTGGAATTTAGTGAACGACACCAATACCCTCAGCCTGCACATCGGCAAGTATAAATTTCACAAAACGGTTACCACTCCTGGCGGCTTCACGTACCTGGACCTGGAGAGCCCTACCTTCTTCTTTAAAAAGAGAGGCGATACCCTTTACTTTCCAATGGTTCGGTATATTACTATTTCCCGACGGCCCGGAATAACCAGCTTTTCTGCCGACAGGATCAATAACGTTTTCGACCCTGCAGGGGTACGAAAGTTGGGTCCTAATGACACCTTGTTGGTGCAGACTTTTGAAATGGCTATGAAGCGAGTCAACTAATGCGGCCTGGTATGAACTTTTCACTCTCTTTATTGTTTGTACCAGGGATCAGATATGGTTAAAGTATACCAATTAAAGAGCGTTCAGCGAGTGCCGGCTTCCCTCGATAAGGTGTGGGACTTCTTTTCCGACCCGCGTAACTTGTTTGCCATTACACCGCCGTTCCTGAACCTGGTGGTGACCAACCAGCCGTTTGGCGGGCGCATGTACGCCGGGCAGGTCATTACTTATAAAGTAAAACCCCTGCTGGGTGTGCCCCTGTTTTGGATGACAGAGATCACCCACGTGCAGGAGGGAAAACTATTCGTGGATGAGCAGCGGCAGGGGCCCTATAAACTCTGGCACCACCAACACCACTTCGTACCTATAGAAGGAGGTGTGGAGATGACCGATATCGTGCACTACGCCGTTCCTTTTGGGCCCCTGGGCAGGCTCGCTAACGCTATTACTATAAAGGGGCAATTGCACAAGATTTTTACCTACCGCTACCAGAAGATAGTGGAACTCTTTGGTCCCTGGCCTGGAGACCAAAAGATGGAGCTGATTATTGATTAGCACCTCTGCCCAACCGTACCTTTTATAATATTGCAGCTTCGGCAGGAGTTGGCGGAAAGGGAAATATCCTATTCAATTGAATGGTTTGAGCAACAGGAGTTGAGGGGTTATGGCGTTGATTAGAAAGAAGCACTACTGACCTAAACAGCGTGAACATTAATAGAGAGGCTACGCTAGTGATACAGCATAGAGAAAGCATAGTAACTCTATAGTAACAGTATATTTAGGCTGCTCCTAAGCCCGGTCTGGGCGACCTTGCGGCCGCCTCCCGGCCGCCCCTTATACAGGCGGCCTGGAGGGGGCCGGGATCCGGCCGAGATGCGGTTGTGAGGCGGGGTAGAGATACTGTTACTATAGCGTTACTATACTGTTACTATGCTGTTTCCACGGAGTAAGACTACCGTAAATACGTGGAAGGCTTAGGTGCTGGGGCAGTATGATACGAAAACGCCATGTTATTTAAGTGGAGTAGCGTGGTATTCCACCACCACTTCAGTCATGCCAGCAACTGGGAAGTGTTTAAGATCTAAAAAGCAATATATTATGGCAATCATTTACCACGTGACCACCCGCCATGAGTGGGAGGAGGCCCGGAACAAGGGCTATTACGAAGCGCCCTCCCTGGACCTGGAGGGTTTTATCCACTGCAGTGAAGAGGAACAAGTGAGGGGCGTGCTGCAGCGCTACTTTAAAGGGCAGCACGACCTGTTGAAACTGGTGATCGATACCGACAGGCTGGAGCACCGCCTGCAATATGATTTGGCTCCTTCTATCAATGAGGCCTTTCCCCACGTGTACGGGCCCATCAACCTGGATGCGGTGCTAGGAGTGGAGGAGATCTAGGGAAGCTGCGAGTTGTGAGCTACGAGCTGCGAGAAGCAGCATATGTAATAAAAAAGCACTACCGAAGTAGTGCTTTGGATATTTAAAGAGTTTCTTTTATCCTGAACCCCCAGTCCCTAATCCCTTTACCCGGGTATCCGGGAGATATACTTCTCGATTTCCTTGATCTGGCTGACGATCTGAGGGGTAGTGGGCTTCAGGGCCTTAGCCTTGCGGAAAAAGTCCTTGGCAGCACGAAACTCGCGCTTGTTCATCATCAGGCTGCACATCTGCAGGTAGGCGGCTGCCTGGTTTTCCTTGTCGGGAAGACCCTTGCGCAGGGCTTCACGGATGTACTTTTCGGCTCCCTTCAGGTCGTTTTTCTGCATAGCCAGCATACCCATCTGCAGCATCGAAGCACCTTCGGCTTCTTTCATCGGCATACCCAGGTCCAAGCCTTTCTTCATGTTCTTCTCGGCGGCATCGAAGTCCTGGTTCATCATGGCCAGGTTGCCTTTCAGGGTATAAAACACCGAGCGGATGGGTTTATAGAGCAGGTTGGGGTACTTGATGGAGTTGATCACTTTCCCGGCTTCTTCCATATTGCCGGCCTCCAGGTGTTCCTGGATAAGACGCAGGGGGCCAAAGAAAAAGTGTCCGGCAATAAGGATAACCCCAATGAGGTAAAGGGGAAATACAGGCCAGAAACCGCTTACCGTCACATTGAGGGCAATACCCAGCACAATTAATAAGATACCTATATAGAGGCGGTACTTGATCAGTGTATTATAAAACTTCATAAAAATTTTAACGGAGTGCAAAGATAAGGTGCTGTATGAACAATAGTTTGTTATTTTGCACCCCCGATGGGCTCCAAGGCCCACCATGGCCCCGTAGTTCAATGGATAGAATAGAAGTTTCCTAAACTTTAGATACAGGTTCGATTCCTGTCGGGGCTACCGCTAAAGATTAAACCGCCTTTGAGAAGGCGGTTTTGTATTAATAGTCCTGTTTGAGTGGCAGTTTACAGCCGAGGTTGCCTATCTTTAATTCATCTAAGCCAGCATGAAAAAAGTACTCGTCCCCGGTGTCATCGCAGGAATTCTGCTCTTTATCGTCAGTTACGGAGGGTTGTTCCTGAGCATACAGTTCTTTCCCCAGTTCTTTGTGACGTACAACAACCCGCTGTTTAATTCCGACGGGAGCCGGGACATCCTCTTCTACATGCACGCCTTCATTATTGCCATTGCCCTCTCCTGGTTCTGGGACCGCTTTAAAGGTTTATTGAAGGGGCACTTCCTGGTAAGGATCCTGGAGTTTGCCCTTGTTTATTCAGTCGTAGCGCTGTTGCCGGTCATGTGGATCACGTTCAGCTCGCTGGACATCACCTTTGTGATGGTCATGAGCTGGTTCCTGTATGGCTTTTTCCAGGCCTTGCTGGCAGGGATGGTATTTGCCCG
>DASWYM010000527.1:0-8247 GCA_036404975.1 Chitinophagaceae bacterium | reverse complement strand
CCCTGCAGCTCTCTCCCTAATTCCTATTCCGATAGCTATCGGAACCTGATCCCTGATTCCTCCCCAAGGTACACCCCCCGCTCCCCCCTTTCCAAACCCCGGTTCCATTTCTTCCCATCTTATACCATCTGATCCCTTCTTTTCCCATGTTCCCGACCGGGAGGTAGCAAAGCATCCCCGCCTTCCCTCATTCGCACTTCCGATTGCTATCGGAATGCACATTTGCACATTTACTAATTCGCACCAGGTACCGGTATCGAATAGTGTTTTATGCTATCTACGACAAAGGTCCTGAAGCATTATGGACTAATGAAGTAGAGTGGGTCTATAAGGGTCTATGTTTCCTATTTCTTCCTGTTTAGGGTCTTGGGATATTGTCTGAACCCGGTCCCGAAAGCTATCGGGATGGGAGGATTTAATGGATTTACAGGATTAGAGAACCAGTTAAAGAATCCGCGGTCATCATCAACATCATGGTAATCTGCGTTCTCTTGTCGTGTTCCCGATAGCTATCGGGATCGTTCTAATTCGTGTCTTGCGCCTTTGTGTGAAATCCAACCTCCAACAAAAAAAAGCCCCTCCGGCAGCAAACCGGAAGGGCATTAACTATTTGGTTCCTCTTCTTACTTCGCCAGCTCCACTTCCACCACCTTGCTCTCATTTCCCGTCCGGTCCACGGCACTCACCCGGATGCGGTTCAGCGGGATGAGGGTAGCGGTGGCTGCATTGGTGGTCTGCGCGGCGGGAGGAACGATCCTTGCCAGGTTGCGGTCCAGTTGCAGGGTACGCGCCGAACGGTCCAGCACCTGGTAGTTCCAGTTATTTCCGTACTGGTAGTACACCACCCAGCGGAACACGTCTTTCTCTTCGGGGTGCGTCCAGTTCACCGCCACCTTCTCCCCACTAATGCTGGTGGTCACTTCCGGCTTCCTGGGTTCTTTCTTGTCCAGCCAGGGGCTGGGGGGCACAAGGGCCGGCTTGCGGTACACACCTTCGATGAGCGACTTAGACAGCGTAGGGTTTTTCACCACCGACGAAATGCTCCAGTGCACCACACCTTTGCTCTGGGGCACCATGCCGCGGGTCACCATGATCTGGTTGATCGCCTCGCGGGTGCCGGCGGTTGTGTCGCGGCTCACGCTGATGCCGGGCCACAGGTGTCGGTGCTTTTTGTTCTCGCCTTCCCACCAGCCCAGCAGCACCGGGAAGCTCGCCGTTTCGCGGCTGATGGGCCAGTAGAGCTGCGGGGTAAAGTAGTCGATCCAGCCCTTGTTCAGCCACAGCTTCGCATCGGCATACAGCACGTCGTACTGGTCGAAGCCGGCAATCGACTCAGGGTGGCCCGGGCGCCACATCCCAAAGGGGCTCAGCCCGAACTTCACATGCTTCTTCTCGGCCTTCACCTCCTTGTACACCCGCTCGATAAAATCGTTCACCGCCTGGCGCCGCCAGTCGCCGCGCGACAGCTTGCCGCCCGAAGCCTGGTAGGCCGCCCAGCTGCTGCTGTCGGGGAAGTCTTCGCCCTTATTGTATTCGCGGTAGGGATAGAAATAATCGTCGAAGTGCACCCCGTCGATGTCGTAGCGCTGTACCAGGTCGCGCACCACGGCGGCCGAGTGGTCCTGCACGGCCTTCATCGAGGGATCGAACCACCAGTAGCCGTCCTTCAGGAACAGCGAAAGGCCGGGGTAGCGCTTCACGATCGAGCTGTCGCTCACCGCTCCGCCCGAGGGGTGGTGGGCCCGGTAGGGATTGAGCCACACGTGCAGCTCCAGACCGCGGTCGTGCGCCGCCTCGGTCCAGTAGGTCAGCGGGTCATAGTACGGCTCGGGGGCTTTGCCCTGCTGGCCGGTCAGGTAATACGACCAGGGTTCCAGCGCGCTCTGGTACAGCGCATCGGCCTGCGGGCGCACCTGCAGGATGACGGCGTTGAAGTTATGGTTCTTTAAAAAATCGAGCAGTTCAATCGCTTCGCGCTGCTGCTCTTCGGTGCTCAGCCCCGGCTTTGAGGGCCAGTTGATGTTGGCCACCGTAGCCACCCAGGCCGCACGGAACTCGCGCATGGCGGAGGGCACGCTTCCCGGCGGCACAGCAGCCCCATTGCGTTTGGAGGAGGCACAGGAAGAAAGAAGGACCAGGGAGCTAAGCGAAAGCAGCAAGAACGGCAGTTTCCGGAACATAGGTGAAAGATTTGGCTGATGGTATTGCCCATAAAAGTAAAACAAAAGGGCTCATCTTGAGGACTGTTCTCCTTTTATCGCTCCTCTTACCTCAATTCCCCAAACCACAAGAACTGGTTGAACCATATGCTTCAAATGCTAAAGTGTAACGTTATTACCATTTTCGAAAGTACCCATTGTTGAGGTTGTTCATCTTTATATTTCTTCCTGCTCAATACATCCTGGTCTATCTTTGTAAAAGTTACGCAGCCTGGTAGCGCTACGCCATCGTATTTGTTGATGAAGTTGGTATTCTTTGGAGATCCAACTTTTCTCCCTTAAACAAAAAACCATGAAAAACATAACTGCACTATTGCTCTTACTTATTGTGGCCACCTACGCCGGTGCCCAGACTTTGGACACGGTTACCGTGGTCAGTAAGGCCAAAAAGTTTAAGCCTGGCGAATCTATCCTGTTAATGTTTGAGCTTAGGGATACCGTGGATGCAGCGGGAAAGAAAATCACCATGAGCCGCGCCTATTATTTTGACAAACGGAACAGGATGCTCAGCTCTGTCCGGGAATACAACAATCCCAAAAAGCCGAAGAAGGGAACACAGGTAATTTATTCCTTCGGTGCCAATAAATTGGCTTCCGTCACGGTTATTCCCCCCAAATCTACCTGTAGAAATTGCACCTCCCGGTATTATTACTTCAATGATTCACTTTCCTCCAAACAGGAGCATGATTACACGAAGGCCCATCCAGCAATCTTCATAACACAGGCGCATTATTTCCAGTCCAGGCTACCGGATCAGTTACCCTGGGGTCATTTTGAGGACGAGGTGCTGGTAAATGGCATAAGGAAGAAGATAAAGAGGCAGTATTAGAAAGAGGCTCCTTAAAAAAAACAAAATTCAGGTATGAAAAAGCTATTGGGACTATTTCTGATTGCAGCGGGGCTTTCTGCAGGCGCCTATGGTCAAAAACACACGGGCGATGTGGTACCGTCAGCGGTGAAAGAAGCCTTTGCCCGGCAGTTTCCGGGCACTCATGCCCGCTGGGAAAAGCTGGGTGACCAGTACGGAGCCTATTTCAGGCAGCGGCGCCTGGAAATGAGTGCGGTCTATGCCGGCGATGGCACGCTGACCGAAACAGAGCAGGAAATCAAAGTGTCGCAGCTGCCGCGCCCGGTCGTCGATTACGTGGTACAGCACTACCGGGGCTCCAAAATAACGGAGGCGGCAAAGGTCACCAGGGCCAATGGTGAAATTAATTACAAGGCCTGTATCAAAGGCAGGGATATGCTCTTCGATGCCAGTTGCACCTACTTAACCGAAAAGGGACAACCGGCTTCAAAGTTCTGAGGGATGTAGCCACCCTCCCTAAATAATCCTGGAATGCGGGCTGGCTTTGTGTCTTGAAGCATCTCTTCGTATTGAATAGGCTGAACTTACAACCCGCTCACATACTGCAGCGCCGATGCATAGCACGGTATGGCACCGCTTTTTTGCTTTCCTTTTTCTAAACCTTTTTGTATGAAAAAGAAAAAGTACGACACCTCGGAGGTGATGCTCTACCTTATTGGTAAGGAGCACCTGCTGCCGCGGGAGTTCCGCAGCAAGATCCCTTACAACACTATTGCTTCCTGGCGCAGGATGGAATACACCTCCAACATAGGTCAGGAATTCCGTATCTTCTTTGAAGACCGTACCGATTACCTGGTGGTGGCAGGTAAGCGGGCAGCATCCCTGCTACTTGCCTTTACAAAAGACGATCATTTAAAACTCATGGGGTTCCCCTCAGCAATGCGCTTGCTGTAAGTACTCCTCTCCTCAGGGTACCTACGTATAGTAAGTGATATCCGTCTTGGCCTTGCATTACCACTTTTGAAGCCCCGTGCTTCTCCAAAAGTTTCCTTGAGTTTGGTGTGGCGGTGCTGTACTGAATCGATTTTTCTATAAGATGAGCGAGTGGATTCACAATAGATCGTAAATCGTTTCAAACTTCCTGAATGTCGACTTCAGGTAGTTAGTAAAATAAACTGCTTTTACTATATCTATGTCCCACACATTGGAAAAGTCAATTCCTATACTCCGCTTGTTTCCCATAATTTTCCAAGAGAGACCGTTTACATTTATATATAGACAAACTATATTTGTACCGATAGTTAGAAAGTGACTTGAAGTGAAAAAAAAGCAACACACTTTCGGAGTTCTTTTAAAAGTGCGACACAAATCTGACACCCCTGCACTACAAGATATTGTTTCCAAGGGCTAAAGAATCCAGTCCAAGGCACTCCCTGCGAAAAAAGCAGCCGGCAAAAAGAAAGCAGCTCGCTTCTCAAAAGAGATAAGAAGCAGCCAATTTGATGTGCCAGTTTTTTACGTCATTGTATTGTATCCATTGGTAGTTTAATGATTTAACACGAGAAACATTAGCAGCATAGATAAACTGCCTGAACTGCCAGCTTCCATTTAGGTTAATAGACAGGTCCACCCAATGGCTCGAGAAATTCCTGAAAGGTCCAAAAGCATCATAGTAAAAGTCATTGTTTCTAACTACCCGCTCGCCAATTACGTCTATTTGCTTATTACCTTTTATCCATTTCATGCCCAGAGTCTGGCTATTCCCTCCCGGCCCGATGCCCGCCCCTATCACCTGACCGCGATTGGTATAGCCATGCCGAACCTGGTAGTGGGTATACCAGCCTTCCAGTTCCCGCACATTCCTGGTTTCGGGATTTTGCAAGTGGGTAAACTCCGTAAACAGTTCGATATCGATCTGCTTTTTAGCAGTAAATATTTTCCTTGCCCCGACAATATAGGCTCTTGCGTGCTCCGGCTCCAAAAGAAAGTCACGCAAATCTGCTGAATGATCATTCCTGCCGTATTCAGCATACATTTCAGCTTTTGCCTCTGGCATGATCAGCCTGAAGAAAGCAGAAAGCATCTGGTCGCGGCCATACTTGTTCTCATCTTTTGATCTATCCTTAAAAAAGGCGCCGAATACAGGTACGTACCCATTTAGGGACTCTTCAATATTATACTTGTATTGATAAAAAACCCGGCTAAAACCCAAATGCAGCCCCCTGGTCCATTTTGGCTGCCAGGTGATGATCATGCCATTTAAATACCGGTCATTCTCCTTTTTAGGGTTGTACAATTTCCGGCCATTGAAAGTCCGGGCAGTATCCACAGGGAGAATGCCTGAGCTTTTTAATGTACCGGCAATAATCTGCCACTCGAAAGAACCAACTGGAGTGACAAGAGGGGATGTAGTGTTAAACGTAATATGTCCAATGCCCGGTGCATTATTACTCATGATTAATGAGTTACTAATGGCCGGTCCCCACCAAATGTTCTCTGTGGAAACCCCCAAAGAGAGATTACGAAGGTTTAACCGCACACTTGACTGGCCAGGGAAAAGCTTGGCATAGCTTCCACTACCATATCGCTCCGGATTATCTATGCGGTTTAGTATATTATAATAGCTCCTCCAAATACTGTCCTTATGATAGGGCGGGAATGTTGAAAAAGCTTTGTTCTGGGCCCATACCACTTCCGGCTGAATCTGTACACTGAGGGGACCAAACTTTGAATATAATCCGAATGACAACTGCTGCTGATACCCTTTTGCCGGGATCATGGAACCATCATTCCATCCATAGGGATGATGTGAGTTATATTGTTGACTGATTCTAAGAGGAAGAAGTTTAGCAGTACCCTTTCCTTTTGCAAAGGACATCATGCTCTTGTTGGTTCCATGTAAATCAATCTGATTATCGGCAGAGTCATCAGCCTTTAAATATCCGGTGTAGATTGGCCTGATGGAGAAAGAGTAATTAATATCCTTTTGACCCATCATCTGCATTCTTCTCCAGGATTCTTCTAAAACCGGAGTACCTACTGGAAGGGTTTGCGAAAAAGAATAGGTGCTCAAAAGGATTAACATCAAAACAATACAATATATCGCTGGTGCTCTCATTGGACGCAAAGGAAAGTAAAAGTATCAGAAAGCGTTTTTCTCGCCTTTTACCATATTTACGAGTGTTTGTAAAATTATCTGAAGATCAAGACCAAAGGTCCAATTTTCTATGTACCACAAGTCGAACTCAACTCTCTTTTTCATTAAAAAAGGACTTCTGGTTTCGCCCCGGTAGCCGTGCACCTGCGCCCACCCTGTAATACCAGGCTTTACCCAATGACGCATCATATAATGCTCCACATCGTTCTTCGATTGTAGATTCAGAGGAACCGGGTGAGGCCTTGGCCCAACTACTGACATAGAGCCTAGTAACACATTAAAAAACTGAGGCAATTCGTCCAGGTTTGTCTTACGCAGGAACCTGCCTATTGGCGTTATACGCGGATCATTTCTTTGTGCTTGTAAATAATTACCATGCTCATCAACATCCTTACTGGCAACCATCATTGAACGGAACTTATAACAGGTAATGACCTTGTTATTTATACCCCAGCGTTCCTGCTTAAAGAAAATGGGACCTTTAGAACCCAGCTTTATGATAATTGCTATGATGGGAAACAACCAGCTGAAAAAACAGACAAGAACAAGCAGGGAGAAACCCACATCGAATATCCTTTTGTATATCCGGTTATCGATGATATCTAACGGCAAAGATCTGAGCGTAATGAGTGGGAAAGAGCCAAATCTTTCCACTTTCATCTTTCCTTCACCAAACCGGTGATAATCCGGAATGATGCGTATTCTTTTACCCTCTTTTTCTCCAATAGAAACAATTTGTTCAATTTGCTTTTCTGCGGTTCCCGGCAATGCTACAATAATATCGTCCAGTTCGTACCTGGCAATTACTTGATCTATTTCGGAGGTCTTGCCCAAATAATGACCGTTTAACGATGGGTTCTTCTCTTCATCGATGAACCCTGTCAGCTTATAGCCGTAATAATTATCTTTTACATAATGGTGATAGAAGTCAACACCCGTGTCACCTGCGCCTACTATCAGCACCTTCCGTAACATACTATCCCGGTTCCTGATCTTTTTAAAAGCAATTCTTATGGCTAGCTTTTGACAGGGTAACAGGACAAAAATCAGGAATGAATGAAGCAACAAATGCTGCCCATTAAAGGGGCCTTGTTTAAAAAGTTGGAAAAAGATAAAGGATGTTAACAGGGTGTGCAGAACAAGGGACTTAAGGAAAACCACCCATTCAATAGAAAAGGATTTGTCCCGAAAATCATTGTATAATCCTGAAGCTCGGGCAGAAACTAACCAACAGGCTAAACTTGTAGAAAGAATAATAAGGTTGAAATTGAAAAGAAAGCCGTTACCATTATTAATCAAACTGCTCTCAACACAGATGATGATCAACGCTAGTAGCAGCAAATCGGCGATGGCCTTTATACGAATAGAGAATCTAGGATTCCTGTGCATAGTTTTGGTTTTCCACTATCAAACAAAAAGATTGAGATTTTAAACTCTAGTTAAAGAGTATGTACATCTATATCTTACTGTTTTTGTGTAAAAGTGTAGTGAACGAAAGAGGATATTGCATATGGCACCGTAAGTGCACCATAAGATGAGCCTTCTTCATAAACAGTTTTCATTTTGGTTAAAAATCAGTGATAAATATATAGTTTTAGAACAAGAAAATATATGATCTAACCACAAAGAAAAAGTCATTTGCTTGAAACTGGTGACAACTATCAAACAGGACCCTATAGCTGCTTTTACCATATACGGCCTCATTTCCTGACACCCAATCTTCAAATATTTATGAGGGAAAGTTTGTGCCTAAGGGTTAGCGCCGTAAACAACTAAGGGCAAACACTTACAAAAGACTTGTTTCTAAGTTCTTCCAAACCATTTTTTATTCGTCTGCCCAAACAATCCGGGTATTGTTTATTGTAGTTACCCTGAAAGGATACTACAAATCAAGTCTGGATTAGCCAGAGCACTGACTGTAAAATTAACTTTTTGAATTGAAGTTACGTTCACATGTTTATGGGATAATCAGGGGTAAATAGAGTCAAAGGATGATGGTGTAAGGAACGTTCAGTAAAGAGCTGCTTTAAAAGTAGAATCGTTTACTATTGATTTAAAGATAA
>DASWYM010000526.1:0-7097 GCA_036404975.1 Chitinophagaceae bacterium | reverse complement strand
CCATTAGCCAGTATTCCTATCCTTCTATTATCCAGTCAAAAGATGGAATGATTCACGTTGTTTATACATGGAGACGTGAAAAGATTAAGTATGTAAAAATAGACCCTTCAAAATTGGAACTGGTAAAGATTGAAAACGGTGTGTGGCCAAAAGTCGAAGGGTACACCGCCCCGGTGGTGGCTCCTGCGGATAAGTCGGAAACCGCAGATTAGAGGCAGTAATTCCGGATGAGAAAGTAGCGCTTCTTGAATCGTAGAGGAAGGAACTAACTAAGCAGATGCATTTTTTCAATGGAACTGGCATATCAGGAAAGTGGGAGCTGGACCTGAGCAATAACACTTTATTAGGCCTAGAAGGTAGCTGATTCAGGCACTGCAAAAACTTTTGAAGGCTTTTGTCCTTCATTTTTGGGATAAGGACAATGGATTGACTGGCAATGAAATAGCCATTAAAATATGAGGAAATGAAGAGGCCATAAGTACAGGACAGTTCACCACTCATATGGAATTAATTTAGTACAAGAAATTGCTGCAGCCTATACCTTTTTCGCACGTACCGGGGAGGAGAGGCCCAGCTGCACCAGGTCTGGCTGCTTACTAAAAGACGACAACTTCCGTAGGCGCTTCCAGAGTGCAACCATCCGTTCTGCCAACTGTATTTGAAATCTTTCCTGGCTTGTTCTAATCATTAAAACCGGGAAACTAAAAGAGGTTCCCTATACATAACCGGCAAGCGGTAAGAACAAATTACAAGTGCACTTGTAAATCAATAAGTGCGCTTATTATAAATGTTAAACGAATAACAATATATGCTTGTTGAAACTTTACCCATAAATGGCTTAACTCAGGGTAGTGAGACAGGGGTTGCATCGGCAGTACAGGAGTTGACCATACACTTTCCGGGTAAAGTGGTGTTTGGCAATGGTGCACTGAATGGCCTTACGGGTGAATTGCGCCAGATGACTGCCCAAAAAGTACTTATCATCACTATAGCACCATTACTTTCTAAACTGCAAGCCATCGTTGAACACCTTGAACGAAGCGGTATGGAAGTATTTGTGGATACCAGTATAAAAGAAGAGCCGACATTTGATGATTTCAGAAAAATTATGGACATAGTGGCGCCGCTCAGCCCCGATGTGGTGGTTGGTATTGGCGGCGGCAGTGTGTTGGATATTGCTAAACTGGTCGCCGCACAACTGGATAATGAACAATGCCTGGACGATTATGTAGGTATAGGCTTGTTGAAAGGCCGCAAGAAAAGGCTCGTCTGCCTGCCTGCTACTTCCGGAACGGGTAGCGAAGTGTCGCCCAATGCCATCCTGGTGGATAACAGGGATCAGCAGAAAAAGGGGATTATCAGTCCGTTCCTGGTGCCCGACCTCGTATTAGTGGACCCGGCCCTGACGATGACAGTACCACCGGAAGTGACCGCCGCCACAGGTCTTGATGCCATGATCCACTGCCTGGAAGCTTATACAAATAAGTTTGCCCACCCGCTGATTGATGTATATGCCTACGAGGGCATGCGCCAGATTGCAGCCAACCTGGTGCAGGCCGTTGCCGATGGAACCAATGAAGAAGCAAGAACCGGCGTTTCCCTTGGTAGTCTGTTGGGTGGTTTTTGCCTGGGACCGGTTAATACAGCCGGTGTGCATGCGCTTTCTTATCCTTTGGGCAGTACGTTTCACCTGGCTCATGGTCTCTCCAATGCCTTGTTGCTCCCCTATGTTATGGAGTTCAATATACCTGCGGCTCCTCAACGCTATTCCCAGGTCGCCATTGCACTGGGTTGCGAAAGAGCGAATACCGACCTGGCAACCGCTTACCGGGGCGTTGAGAAAGTAAAAGAGCTGATGAGGGATTGTGGTGTGCCTTCCCGCCTTCGTGATGTGGGCATACCGGAAGAGGCAGTTCCGGAGATGGCAGCAGCTGCCATGAAAATAACGCGCCTATTAAAAAATAACCCGCGTGTCATAACAGAAAACGATGCAGTAGCCATTTATAAGGCTGCTTACTGATATGAATAAAACAAAAAGATTCTCGGGAGTAGTAATCCCGGCCGTAACACCGGTTCTTGCAGACTACCGCCTGGATCGGGAATCCGTAAAACGATTGCTGGATCTTTTCCGTCAACACGGAGTTCAGCCTTTTATTTTAGGCACCACCGGTGAAGGGCCTTCTTTATCTTTTCTTCAAAAGCAGGAGTACATACAATTAGCCGGGGAGCAGAAGCAGCCGGGCGATGTTTTGTATACAGGGATTTCCTCCACTTGCTTTGATGAATCCGTGGCACTGGCCAGGCACAGTTTCGAATGGGGTGCCGATGCAGTAGTGGCAACGTTACCTTCCTACTATGGGCTCTCAGAAAGTGAGATGGAGCGATATTTCGAGCAACTGGCCAATGCAGTGGGTGGTCCCCTCATTATCTACAACATCCCATCAACGGTCCATATGTCGATCCCGTTGGATCTGATCGAACGCCTGAGCCGTCACCCAAATATTGTTGGCGTAAAGGACTCGGAACGAAGCGAAGAGCGCTTGCAGCAATCTTTGGAACTGTGGGTGGACAGAACCGACTTCAGTCATTTCCTGGGATGGGCAGCCAAGTCGGCAGAAGGCGTTTTGGGTGGCAGCGACGGGTTGATCCCCAGTACCGGGAATCTTTATCCTGGCCTCTATGCCCGTTTGTATGAAGTCGCTTTAGAAGGCAACAGGCAAGAAGCCTTCCGGCTTCAGGTGCTTTCGGATAAACTCGGTGATCTTTACCAGGGCAGACGCACCCTGGGGCAGTCTTTATGGGCTTTAAAAGTGCTGATGCAGGACGCCGGCATTTGCGAGGCGTATGTATTGCCACCATTGCAGGGCCAGGGTAAGGAAGAAGAGGCAAATCTGGTAAAAGCAATAAGGGAAACCCCAGGGCAAGAGTATCTTGCCCATACAAAAACTCCATCTCTGTAAACAAGAAATTCATGTCATTACAACCCATTATAGCGGTCACTATGGGAGATCCGGCCAGCATAGGGCCGGAGATTGCCGTCAAAGCCCTCTTGCACGAGCGGGTCAACACCATCTGCCGGCCATTATTGGTGGGTGATGCCGGAGTATTCAGGCATATCGTAGATCATCTTCAATTGCCAGTTACCATACGTTCAGTAGAGACTGTAGAACAGGCGCAGTTCCAGCCGGGTACAATTGATGTGCTGGACCTGAAAAACATGCCTCTTGAACAATTAGTATTCGGCGAGATCTCTGCCCTGGCGGGGAATGCTTCTTTCGAAGCCGTGAAGAAAGTTATAGAACTGGCCTTAGCCGGAGCGGTGGACGCTACCGTTACCGGTCCCATCAATAAAAAGTCAATCAACGAAGCGGGCCATCATTTTGCCGGCCACACCGAGATCTATGCGCATTACACCGGTACAGGCCGTTACGCCATGCTGCTAGTGGAAGACAATATGAAGGTGATCCATGTGTCAACCCATGTATCCCTTCGCCAGGCCTGCGACCTGGTAAAAAAAGACCGCATCCTGGAAGTGGTTGACCTGCTGCGCAATGGATTGGTACAGTTGGGAGAACCCAACCTCAAGATCGGGATAGCCGGGCTGAATCCCCATGCCGGTGATTCCGGCCTTTTTGGTACCGAGGACGACGAGGAAATAGCGCCCGCAGTAGAAGAGGCAAAACGCAGGGGATTCGACGTAGAAGGACCTGTACCCGCCGATACTTTATTCTCCAAAGCTGCTACCGGTTACTTCGGTGGGGTAGTGGCCATGTACCACGACCAGGGGCACATTCCCTTTAAACTTTCCGGTTTCAAGTGGAACGCCAAAAAGAAACAAATGGACAGTGTAAAGGGCGTAAATATTACCATGGGTCTTCCGATTATCCGAACTTCGGTAGATCACGGGACAGCTTTTGAAATAGCAGGGAAAGGAGTTGCTTCTCCCGATGCCATGATCTTAGCGATTGAATCTGCTGTACAATTAAGCAGCAATAAACATAACTAAACTACCAACTAATGATTGTTGTTCTTGCTGATGATCTTACCGGGGCCGCCGAACTAGGGGGCATCGGTTTGCGGTACAACCTGGATATTGAGATCAATATGTCAGTCAACCCGCAGTCCAAAGCCAATTTTCTAATCGTCTCTACTGATACCCGCTCCATGAGCAGCGATAATGCCCGGGTGGAAGCCGCAAAAGCCATTGAAAAGGTGCAGCAGCTCAAGCCGGATATTATCTTTAAAAAAGTTGACTCAGTGCTGAGGGGACACATCCTCCCGGAACTTACGGCGCAACTGGAACAGCTTCACCTGCACAAGGCTTTATTGGTTCCCGCGAACCCTGCCCTGGGAAGAACACTGACCAAAGGCACTTATTATATCGATGATAAGCCCATTCACCTGAGCGGGTTTTCCAAAGACCCGGAGTTTGCCATTAAAAGTTCCAGCGTCAAGGAAATGTTACACGCAAACGGTACACCGGTACATGTCATCAACCACCAGGAAACGATCCCGGAAGAGGGCATTGTGGTAGGCGAAGCCAAAACTACCAGCGATCTGAAAGCATGGGCATCTAAAATCGAAAAGGATACCCTCATCGCGGGTGCGGCAGGCTTTTTTACTGCTATCCTCGATACCCTGCATACGGAGCGTAAGGTGGAGATCGAGACCGAAGAAACAGCTTTTGGTAAGCCTGCTCTATTTGTCTGCGGAACGGCCTTCGGCAAAAGTGTGGAAGCCATTAAAAAAGTGAAAAAGAAAGGCGGTCCTGTTAGCTACATGCCTAATGAGATCGTTTCAAATATCAACCCGGCTGATTATCATTACCAGAAATGGGCCGATGAGGTGGTGGCATTGCTGGCTACACATGGAAGAGCAATTATTGCCATTAACGAGGAAAGCACAAAAGACATGACAGTAAGCACCGGCGACCTGAGAGTGAAAACTGCGCAGGCCGTAGAGTGCATCCTGGATAAGATTTACATACGTGAATTGCTGGTGGAAGGCGGTTCAACGGCTTCTACCATTATTAAAAAACTGGGTTTTAACCGTTTCTTTCCTATCAGGGAATTAATGCCAGGCGTGATCCGGATGAGTGTAGAAGGTAAAGATGATTTCTACCTGACGCTAAAGCCGGGCAGCTATGACTGGCCTGCCAATATCTGGAAATTCTAAACACAGAACACACCTGCTATATGATCCCTTCCCTGCACATAATCGATTATGGCATCATTGTCCTGCTGCTGCTGATTACCCTATCCTTCGGGTTCCGGTTTGCCACAAAACAAAAGACCACCCAGAACTATTTTTTGGCTAAAGGCAAAGTGCCTTCCTGGGCCATTGGTATGTCTTTGCTGGCTACGCTGATCAGCAGTGTCACCTTTCTTGCCTATCCGGGAGAGGGCTATTCTTCTAATTGGATCTTGCTGGTGCAGGGGCTTATGGTGCCGGTAGTGCTCCTCGGAACCATCTGGTTTATTGTGCCGCTCTACCGCAAAGTGATCCGGCTCAGTACCTATGAGTATTTTGAAAAGCGGTTCGGCCAGTTTGCCCGTTACTACAGCTCACTGGCTTTCGTATTCCGCCAGTTCTCCGGGATGGGAACCGTGTTCTTTCTGCTGGCTCTTGCTTTATCCAATATGACCGGGGGCAATACGATGATGATCATTGCCATCGTTGGCCTTATTATCATTACCGTAAACCTGATGGGAGGCATAGAAGCAGTGATCTGGCTGGATGTGTTCCAGGGATTCATGTTATTTGCCAGCGGCTTTATTTGCCTGGGTGTATTGTTCTTTTCCGTAGACGGTGGACCCGCAGCCATCTGGCAGGTTGCCAGCGAGAGCGGGAGAACAGGATTCGGTCCCTATGATATGGATCTTACCCGCCTCACCTTTGTCGTGATGGCTATCAATGGCCTATTTTACGCCATTCAAAAATATGGTACGGACCAGACGGTAGTGCAACGCTACCTTACTGCCCGCACCGACAAATCGGCAATCCGCGCCTCGCTCATGGGCATTTTGCTGACAGTGCCTGTATGGATGCTCTTTATGTTTATTGGCACGTCCTTATTTGTATTCTATAAGCAAAACCCGCTTCCTCACGGATTTCGCGCTGATGCCGTTTTTCCTTACTTTATCATGACCCAATTACCCACCGGCGTGGTAGGCTTTATCCTGGCAGCCATGATCTCGGCAGCCATCTGCAGCCTAAGTGCCGACCTGAACTCACTGGCGGCTGTGGGTGTAGAAGACTATTACAAAAAGGCGCGGCCGAATAAAACCGACAAGGAATACCTCAAGGCGGGTAAGCTGATCGTGGTGTTCTCCGGTATTTTATCCGTACTGATCGGGGGGCTATACCTGCGCGCCGGAAATGAAGGCGTCTTAGGAATTGTATTTACCCTGTATGCCATCTTTTCCGGGGGCATTGTCGGTATCTTCCTGCTAGGTTTGTTCAGTGCCCGGGCCAACGGCCAGGGTGTCAACATTGGCATTATCGCCTGTATCCTGTTTACAGCATACGCTTTTCTTACATCCACCGAAATAGGCATCGGAGAAAATAAATCACTGTTGCTAGACCTGGGACCCTATAATTTTACGCATAACAAGCTGATGCTGGGTGTATACAGCCACTTGATCGTAGTGGGCGTTGGCTATATAGCAAGTTTGTTCTTCCCCAAGCCAGAACTGGACAAAAACCTGCTTTACAGCGGCTGGTTGGAAGGCCGTCGTAAAGAACGGACCCAGGCGTCTGATGAAGTGATGGTTTCCTGAAAACAGGGAGGTAATGCTCTTTCGAGTCCTTTGATTAGGTTTTAGCTATAATTTATTTGTTTTCAACAAGATGGGCGGACTGTCTGATGTCTTGCTCATGCCGATCTATACTCCTGGTCTACGTTACGCGATTAACTTTCAATTTTACGTACCTCTTTCTAATTCGGTTAGGCCCATTTGATTAGAGCTGATTATGACCCCTTTTTGGGGTTGTTTTTACCTTGTCCTTACCGTTCCATGTAAAAAGAACCTAAAGACAACCTAAGGAGAACCTAAAAAGAACCTAAGGAAAACTCCCTGGAGAATAGAATCGGGTTC
>DASWYM010000525.1:0-2333 GCA_036404975.1 Chitinophagaceae bacterium | reverse complement strand
TCCCCGGAATGGCAGTGCCGTTGAGACACTGCCATTTCAGGTACTTATGAAAGAACTCGCTTTTAATGCTTGGCCCACCAAAGCGGCGTCAGCACTGCATCTTCGCCACCTAATAAACCAACAGCCTGCTCATAACCTTTGGGGTTGCTGTTCTTCAGGGAAGAAGGATAGCGTAAACGCTGAGGGTAGAACTTAATGTTGCTGGTCATGAAGTTACCCGAGTTCAGTGCCGGTAAGTTGGGCAGCGGGTTCTCCACAGCAGGGTTCTCAAAGAAAGGCAGACCCAGCCTGCGGTGGTCGCTCCATGCTTCCAGGGGTAGCCAGGGCATGTTCGCAATGAACTTTTGGGTAATGATCTTGGTCAGGAGATCATTTTTAACCGTACCACCCTTATACAGGTCGTTTTTCGGATAAATCATTGTAGCCGTTCCATCTGCACCGGTATAGCCATTTTTAAAATTCATCGTATAGCTGGCCGGTGGTTCGGCTGTATGTTCCCACTTGACCGAAGTGCCCGCCCTGTTGTATGATTCGGAAGCCAGGTAAGCCCCTGCATGCGATGAAACGCCCCAATAGTCGAAGTTGGCGCGAATGCCAGCCTCGTAGGCAGCTTTGCCGGTCATCGGAACGGTCCAGCCACGCACGGCAGCTTCTGCCAGCAGGAAATAGGTCTCATAAGGCGCAAAGAACACCCGTTTGCTGTTGCTGCCCCGGAAGGCCTGCGACAGGCGCGGCATGGTGCCGGGGAAGTTCCTTACCTGGTTGCGGGCACCCTTGGTTCCCCAATCGCCAATGGCAGCAGCGTTCCAGGTAAAAGCTGCATTGATGGTTTTTTGTACGCCTCCGCTGGCATCCATCAAGTTGCGGGTGGTGGTTTTTGCCGTGTTATCCCATGAAGGATAAGCGCTGAAGTTAGGGTTGGTGAAATCCCCGGGGATAATGAAGGCCTTATACGCCCTTGGATCGATCACATTGGGTAAACCATCCAGGAAGTACCCAGCCGAAGGATCGTTTGTCTTGGTCGTATAATGATCATCCAGCTTCAGGCCTATGTAATCAGCCGGCTTAATATAAGTGTGGTATGATGATGCCAATTGGTCCTGGGATTTAACACCACCTAAGCCAAGGTAAAGGTTATTGATAGTGGCGGAAATAAACTGGGTATTCCATTCACGGCTCATCACGCCGGTATAAGAGTCCCAACCGGGTTTCTCCTGAACCTGGAAGGTTTCAGCAGCTTCCTTGATCAGGGGCAAAGCAGCAGCGGCCTCGAACTCCGTTTTAGCTTTGGCCGCATCTACTTCCGAAAGCCGCATGGCCAGGCGAAGGCGCATCGAGTTTGCATACTTCTGCCATTTACTGAAATCATAAGCATAAGCCGGGTCCATAGGTTTCAAAGTAGCGGGGCTTGCAACCGTAATGTCCAGCTTTGAGCTTGCATCTTTCAGTTCTTCCAGCATAAAGTAGTACACCTGTTTTACATCGGAAAACTCGGGGTTCACGCCCTGGAAGGCATTCACCGGGATGGGACCGAAATTGTCGGCCAGCTCACTCATCAGGTAAGCCCTCCAGATGCGAGCCACCTGAAGCAGGTTGGCAGTATAAGGCTTTGTTTTACCGGCTGCTGTTTGCTCATTAGCTACCTGGATAGCCGAGTTGGCCGCATTCAGCCAGCCTGACATATACCGGTAATAATCGCTGGACCAGCCGTCATCATACGATCCACCGGCAATACCCGTGGTAAAGTGCTGGCGGCCTGCCGTTTTCCAGTACAGGACAAAGACACGTTCCGCAATGTGGGGATCCATCTGCGCTCCGCCGATGGAGTTGTTGATAAAGTATTCCACCTGCACCTGCTCGGCAGTGGCGGCGCGGGGGTTTACGTTCATTTCGTCAAACTTTGAGCATGATGCCAACAGCACCCCTGCTGTCAAAAGCATACATGATCCTTTTATGATTCGTTTCATATTATTTCTATTATCAGGATTAGAAGCCTAAGGTTACGTTAAACAGGAATGTACGGGTAGTTGGTGCACTGGCATTTTCAAAACCAATAGCATTGGTGCCGGTGGCAAACACTGATTCCGGATCCACTCCGTTCAGGTGACTGGAGATCATCCAGATGTTGTTCATCGAAACGCCCAACTTCGCTCTTTGCAAAGGCGATTTGGCCAGCAGCTTGCGCGGCAGTTCATAACCCAGTTGCACGTTGCGTAAGCGGGTATTGGAAGCATCATAAATGTTCGTCTCTGTGATACCCAGGTTGTTGGCACCAGCCGTAGCATTCCAATACAGTTCAGGACGAATAGCCACCGTATTCTTGGAATACGTGT
>DASWYM010000524.1:0-3419 GCA_036404975.1 Chitinophagaceae bacterium | reverse complement strand
TGACTGAGTAGTATCAAATTGTATAAATTTAATCCGAGGGTTCAAATCCTTTTGTGTTTTTAGTTGAGTTGTGTGTTGAGTTTCTTTTGAATAGTTCTTCTCAATATCTGAGAATCAATTAATTAGAGAGACAGGTTCGTTTATCTCTCTCTGCGAAAAAAGGTCCATATCAAGGGACCATTTGTTTTCATTTCTCTGGAGAGGTGCCAGAGCGGTCGAATGGGACGGTCTCGAAAACCGTTGTACGGGCAACTGTACCGAGGGTTCGAATCCCTCCCTCTCCGCCAGGTTGAAGTTATTTGCTTTGAAATCCCTGCAAGCCGAAGGTCTGTAGGGATTTTTGTTTGCATCAACTAAAAGGCCAGTAAGGATTACTCCTGGTACACCACCAATTGAAATGTAAATTTAGTTTGTGAATAACTGGTTTATCGGTTCTGAAAACCGTACTAAAGTTGTTTGACAACATGTGCTAAACTATTTGGCAAATTGAATGCTAATAATTTTAGCTTTGCAGGACGAACAACCCATTATGTCTGTAGCCGTACGCACGATAGCGCATTACGACCTGGATGCCTTTTACGTCAATGTGGAGTGCCTGAAAGATTCACGGCTCAAAGGCAAGCCGCTGCTCGTGGGAGGGCAAAGCGACCGGGCGGTGGTGGCCGCCTGCAGTTATGAAGCCCGGAAGTTTGGTATCCGCTCCGCCATGCCCATGAAGCTGGCACGGAGACTTTGTCCCCAGGCAATCGTGATGAGCGGGGATATGGAAAGCTATTCGAAATACTCCAGGATTGTTACCGATATAATCAAAGAGAGCGTTCCTACCTTTGAAAAGGCTTCCATCGATGAATTCTACGTTGATCTTTCCGGCATGGATAAGTTCTTTGGGTGTACTCAGTACAGCGGGGAACTGCGCAGGAAGATCACTAAGGAAACCGGGCTTCTAATTTCCAATGGATTGTCCATAAACAAGCTGGTGAGCAAGGTAGCTACCGATGAAGCCAAGCCGAATGGCCAGCTTCAGATCCCTTTCGGGGAAGAAAAAACCTTCCTGGCACCACTGCCCATAGAAAAGATGCCCATGGTGGGGCCCAAGACCACTGAACTACTCCGGCAGATGGGTGTGCGTACCATAAAAACCTTGAGTGAGATACCGGTGGAGCTTATGGAAAACCTGATGGGCAAAAACGGTACCGAGTTGTGGCGAAGGGCAAACGGCATTGATGACACACCGGTGATCCCTTACCATGAACAGAAAAGTATCTCTACGGAGACCACCTTTGAAAGCGACACGATTGATGTCCGGTTCATGCAGGCCAGCCTGGTAAAGATGACTGAGCAGATCGGACTCGACCTGCGTAAACAGGGCAAGCTGACGGGGTGTGTCACCCTTAAGATCCGCTACTCAGATTTTAATACAATGACTAAACAGTGCTCCATAAGTTATACTTCACTGGACCACGATCTGATTAAAGTAGTGAAAGACCTCTTTACAAAGCTTTATGACCGCCGGTTACTGGTGCGTCTGCTGGGAGTGCGGTTTACACACCTGGTGCCAGGCAATCACCAGATCTCCCTATTTGATGAGTCCAACGAGCAGATCCGGCTCTACCAGGAACTGGACAGGCTCAACTTCCGATACGGGCGCTACCTGATCATGCGGGCCAGTGGATTACTTTAAACCCCTGAGGCGATGTACCTGAACTGCAAAACATTTTTTTCTTACCGCTACGGCACCTTTAGCACGGAGGCCCTTGTGCAAGAGGGCCAGGAGATGGGTGCTACGGCCCTGGCGCTGACCAATATCAACAATACGTGTGATCTCTGGGACTTTTATGAACTCTGCACAGAAGTTGGTATCAAACCACTGTTAGGCTGTGAGATTCGGAACGGCGATGATCTGCTCTATATACTCATGGCTAAAAGCATCAAAGGGTTGCTGCACATCAATGGGTTCCTGACCCGGCACCTGCAAAACAAGGTACCTTTCCCGGAGCAGCCCGACCTGCCGCCAAACGTGTGGATCATTTATCCCCTGGAAAAGTACAGAGGCAAAGATCTGGGTGCACACGAACTGGTAGGCGTGCAACCGGGTGAAGTGAACAAACTCTTTGGTATTAACAACGCCAACTTGGCCGCGAAGCTGGTGATCCGTCAACCGGTGACCTTTAAGGATAAGAAGACCTATAACCTGCACCGGTTGCTCCGGGCTATCAATCACAACATCCTGCTGAGCAAGCAAACCGCCCAACAGATTGCCGCACCCACAGAGAGCTTTCTGCCGCCTTCCCGTATCCTGGAAGCTTTCCGGGGTTACCCTTATATTGTCACCAATACCCTGAGGCTGATTGACTCTTGTAGCTATGAGGTAGACCTAAAGAGTGATAAGAACAAAAAGGTGTTTACCGCCACAGGAAAAGACGATCGTATATTATTGGAGAAGCTTGCTCAGGACGGCTTCCTATACCGTTTTGGTCCAAACAACAAAGAAGCGGAAGAGCGGGTGCATAAAGAGCTCCAGATCATTGACCGCCTGGGCTTCAATGCGTATTTTCTGATCACCTGGGACCTCGTACGCTATGCCCAGTCCCGTGGCTTTTATCATGTGGGAAGGGGCAGTGGAGCCAACTCTATAGTGGCATACTGCCTGGGCATTACTGATGTTAATCCCATAGAACTGGACCTGTATTTTGAACGGTTCCTCAATCCTTACCGGACCTCGCCTCCCGACTTTGACATTGACTTCTCCTGGAAAGACAGGGATCAGGTGATTGACTACATTTTTAAACGCTATGGCGAGCAGCACGTAGCCCTGCTGGGGATGTACAACACGTTCCAGTACAATGCGATCCTGAGAGAACTCGCCAAAGTGTTTGGCCTGCCCAAGCACGAAGTAGACGCTATAGCGGCTAATCCGGATGCGAAACTTGGTGAGGATAAGATCCAGCAGTATATCCTATATTATGGCAGCCTGTTACAGAATTTTCCCAACTATCCCTCTATTCACCCGGGCGGCATGCTGATCTCCGAAGAGCCGATCTGCCAGTACACGGCCCTGGAAATGCCGCCTAAGGGCTTTGCCACCACCCAGATCGATATGTTTGTAGCGGAGAGGGTCGGCCTTCACAAGCTTGATATCCTTTCTCAGCGCGGCCTGGGTCATATTAAGGAATGCATCCAGCTCGTGCGGCAGAATAAAGGAGTGTCCATAGATATTCATGACGTAGAGCAGTTTAAGAAGGACGAAAGGGTAGCAGATCAAATCCGCCGGGCTGATACCATCGGCTGCTTTTATATAGAAAGCCCGGCCATGCGGCAGTTGCTCAAAAAGTTGCGGTGTGATGATTATATCACGCTGGTAGCGGCCTCTTCTATTATCCGTCCAGGGGTATCTCAGTCCGGTATGATGAGGGAGTACA
>DASWYM010000523.1:0-4731 GCA_036404975.1 Chitinophagaceae bacterium | reverse complement strand
TGGCCTGTTCCAGGGCATGGGTAAAGAAACCGACGTGATGAACCGCGACTGGGGCTTTGACCCCGCCGGAGTGGATATCCTGGTGCTTTCGCATGCCCATATCGATCACAGCGGCATGATTCCCCGGCTGGTAAAAGATGGGTTCAGGGGACCGATCTATTGCACCCCGGCCACCAAAGATGTGGCCACCCTGCTGCTGGATGATTCCGCCGAGATCCAGGAAAACGAGGTCAAGTACCAGAACAAGCACCGCAAGGCACAGGGCAGGCCCCTGCTGGAGCCCCTTTATACAAAAAAGGATGCGGAAAGCTCGTTTCCCCTTTTTGAAGCCCGCGAATACCACGAGTGGTTCCCAATAACCGAGGGAGTAGAAGTTATGTTCTCCGAAGCGGGCCATATTATTGGCTCGGCCTGTGTGCACCTTCGCATCACCGAAGGCCGCGAGCAGCGCCAGCTGACGTTCAGCGGCGATGTGGGCCGCTACCGCGATGTGATCCTGCGCTCGCCGGCTACCTTCCCGCAGGCCGATTACATTATTATGGAGTCCACTTATGGCAACAGCCTCCATGAAGACGTGCACTCCTCGGTAGACCACCTGCTGGAGTGGGTGGAGCGCACCTGCGTGCAGAAGCGTGGTAAGCTCATTATCCCCGCCTTCAGCCTTGGCCGCACCCAGGAGATCCTCTATGCCTTCAACCAGCTGGAGCTGGAGAACCGCCTGCCCAACGTGCCTTATTACCTCGACAGCCCGCTGAGCATCGACCTGACCCACCTGATCAAGCGGCACAAGCAGTATTTCAATAAGACCATACAGAAGGTGCTGGAGTCGGACAGCGATCCCTTCCACTTCAACGGGCTTAAGTATATTCAGGATGTGGAGCAGTCGAAGCTGCTGAATTACGACGACACGCCGTGCGTGATCATTTCATCCAGCGGCATGGCCGAAGCAGGCCGCGTTAAGCACCACATCAGCAACCACGTGGAGAACAGCAACAATGCCGTACTGCTGACCGGCTATTGCGAACCCCACTCGTTGGGAGGGCGCCTGATGGCCGGCAACAAGGAGGTGAGCATTTTTGGGGTGCCCCACCAGGTGCATGCCGAAGTGGGCGTCATTAAAAGTATGAGCGCCCATGGCGACTACGAGGATATGTACCAGTGGCTGGCCTGCCAGGATCCCCGGCTGGTGCGCAAGCTCTTCCTGGTGCACGGTGAGTACGAGGTGCAGCAAGACTTCAAAGATCGCCTGGTGAAGAAGGGCTTTATGGATGTGGAGATACCCGATCGTCACTTCGAAATAGGACTGACCTAAGGGGGGAGGGGAGAGGAGGTCCCTGCTGAGGGCGGTGATCCGCGTTAAGTCAGCAGTGGGAATTTTTTTTCGGGCTTTCATAATAGACGGCACTGTTTGTTCGTTGTTAGCTTAGTAGTCACTCTCCCTATGCACTCCTCCTGGGCTCCTGGCCCGGTCACCTTACCCTCTCCAGCTGCAGACAGTAATTATGAAGGGCTAATCACCACGGACGATGAACCAGACTTTGCGCAAACGATAACCAGCGGTCAGCGGTGGGGCCTGCTTACACTTGTTTTTTACTTTTGCTTGTCATAAACCGAGCTTCCTTTTCAGGAAGCTTTTTTTTAGAAAATTTCCGCCTTTTTTCTAAAATAATTTGGCAGGAAAAAGGGACGCCCTTATCTTCGCACTCCCAAAAACAAACGCCGCGTTCGTCTAAGGGCTAGGACACCACCCTTTCACGGTGGTGATACGGGTTCGAATCCCGTACGCGGTACCAGCCCCTTGCTTTCAGCAGGGGGCCTTTTTTTATTTCACCACCCTGTGCGTTCCCTTACCGGCAGAACCGGCAACAGCCTTTTTCCGCACGGCGATAGAATCTTATCTTTAAGACAGTTTATGCGCGCGCTCCTGGTCCTCCTTTTATACACCATCCTGTCTTTGCCGGCTGCTTTCAGCCAGGACAGCCTGCAGCCTGTGCCCGGGTTTCCACCACAGCAGGTGTATGACTTATTGGTGGACAGAAAAGGCTACCTGTGGATTGGTCATGAGTTGGGGATTACCCGGTATGACGGACTCTCTTATACTCTTTTTTCGAATCCTAATGAAGCCTCCCTGGGGATGACCGACCTGGTGGAAGATCGTTTTGGCCGGATTTGGTGCCACAACTTTAGCTCGCAGATATTTTATATCGAGAACGAGCAGATGCACTGGCTGAAGGAATACGATTACCTCAAGGAGAACCAGTTCCCCCGCATGATCCTGAAAGGTGATGAACTGGTGGTGTCCAGCAACCAGGGGATGTTTGTCTGTAACATAGTCACTTTCAAATCCCGTTATCTGCCCTCGCCTCATGGCAGAAGGTATCAGACTAACTACCTGACCCTGCTGAAGGATAGGATCGTGGCCTATAATGTCGGTACCTACGGAATGCCGAATGAGTGTTATGTATATGAAACAGGCAAGGGTGTAAAGCAAATGAAATGGGATCCCGTTGAGTTGGGTAAAATCGTCCCCGTGGGTTACTGGGCCTTACAGCCGCATACGTACAATGATACCATATATGTCAGCGGGGATCCGCGAGGTACTTTACTGAAATTGATGGTCCACAACGACAGCCTGGTTGCCGTAGGTCAGGTTCAGGTGGATGACTTTGTAAATTCCATTACCAAAGATGGAAACCGGCTATGGCTGCATTCGCGTAAGGCGAGCTATAGCAACACGGGGCAAAGAATTTACAACCTGAATGTATCGGATGTGGTGACCGGCCCCTTTGGAAATACCTGGGTAGGTAGTGTGAGCCAGGGCCTGTTGATGAAAAAGCAAACTTCTGATGCTATACAAGTGAATGTGCAGGGGTTGGAAGCCACGGATTTTGTCCGCTCCATTACGTTGGGCGCCACGACCATTTTGCTCGGTACACAAAACGGCAAGCTCATCGTCCTGGATAAGAAGACACAAAAAACGCTGTATACACATACCCTCCCGTTTAAGACGTCCGGTATTGACATTGTAAAAGTGCTCTCGGGGGACACCTACCTGTTCAATACTTCGATGGCTCCTTACATTATTGACGCCCGAAGCCGGAAGGTGCAGCCAATGGATGTGAAAGTGTTGATGAAAGATGTGGATGTGACTGATAGTGTACTGCTATTGGGGACTTTATCAGGGTTGATCATGCATCCCTCTCCGCTAAAACCTACTGCCAGTAACTGGTACGAGCCAATGGACACCATTCTACGGTCTATCGACTACATAAAGGAATATTATTGGCTGTTTACTCTAAAGCGCGGCCGGTGTAACGCAGTGGCTTATGACTGGCCTAATCGCAGCATACTGGCTTCCTTTAAAGATGGGGTCTATGAACTCAGCTCCAAAGGAGTCAGGCCGTTGATGGTTTCAGGTCAGCGCGTATATGCCTCTTCACTTAAGTTTGCGCGTAACAAGATGTTTATTGCTACCATCAGCAATGGCCTGATCATTCGTGATGGCGATCATATAAGCCGGGTGAGTATCAACGAGGGCTTATCTTCCAATAGTATTATTGACACCAAAGTAATAGGCAATCACCTGTGGTTGTTCCAGAGTGATGCCATCCAGGTTCTTGATATAGATAGAAAAACAATCCTGACGGAAATTGATCTGCCAATGGTCATAGGTTCCACCATGGTAGATGTGGTAGAGGTTAATGATTCCGCTATAATTACTTCAAGAGAAGGGGTTTTTAAAGTGCCTATGAAACCCGTGGCTTCACCAAGCTCCATACAGACCTATATTACTTATATCCTGGCTAACAATAAGGACACGCTAAGGGGTAAGGATGCCGTGCTTACCTATAATGAAAATGATTTGCAGATATACCTGTCAGCGCCTTGGTATAATACCAACCAGCCAGTATTCTTTAAATATCGTCTGCTTGGAAGCGGAGATGATCAATGGCGTATCACCAAAGAAAACATGGTGCGCTTCCCATCGCTTATGCCTGGTCATTATAAGTTTGAAGCCTATGCCATGCACCCTAGTGGTAAGAGTTCCCGGAATACGGCAATTTTTGCATTTGAAGTCTTAAAGCCCTGGTGGGAGCAGTGGTGGTTGAGAATATTGGTCTTGTTACTCCTGGCCCTTGGTTTTTATGCCCTGTACCGCTACCAGGTAAGCCAACTGATGAAGATGGAAAGCATCCGCCGCAATATCTCCTCCGATCTGCACGACGATATCGGCGCCACCCTGAGCAGCATTAATATCTATACAGAACTGGCCAAGCGACAGGAGGACAACAGGGAGTTCCTGACCCTCATACAGGACAACACACGCGAGATCATCGGCAAGCTCGACGACCTGGTGTGGAGCATCAACCCGAAGAATGACTCGGCAGAGCAGCTCATCAACCGGATGCGCTCCTTCTCCGAGCCCCTGCTGTCGGGCGCCAACATCAATTATAAGATCACCTGCGGCGAAGACCTGCACAAGCTGAAGCTGGATACCGGCATCAAGCGGAACGTGTACCTGATCTTTAAGGAAACGATCAATAACGTGGCGAAGCACTCCCATTCTAAGAACTGTACGGTGGACATCTATTACCAGAACAGGCGCCTGTACATGCAGATTGCCGATGACGGGGTAGGATTTGATGAAACGCACCATGTCAAAAACCGTAACGGCCTGAAAAACATACAGGACCGCGCCCGCCAGATAAAGGCCAACGTCAGAATCGATTC
>DASWYM010000522.1:0-4891 GCA_036404975.1 Chitinophagaceae bacterium | reverse complement strand
CTCACTGGGACGGTACCGCGGAAACCGAAGAGCAGATCAAAGAGCAGACAAAAGCCACCATCCGCTGCATCCCCCTGGACAATGCCACCGAAGAAGGAAAGTGTATCCTGACGGGCAAGCCTTCTACACAGCGTGTCTTATTCGCCAGGGCTTACTAGTGCTCCTGTGGATAAGTGTACTTCATAAAATTTGCGCAGCTTCGGCTGCGCATTTACTTTTAGTACCAGCAAAACCCTATTTATGGAATCAAATCACTCCCTGTTCTCCCTGAATATCGATCCGGTTACTAAGATGCATCTAACTGAAACTGCTCGCTGGGCCCGCTTCCTCGCTATCATTGGATTCGTATCGCTCATACTGATGGTGGTGATCATAATAGGGGCATTGGTATTTGTGGGTGCGCAAGGCACGCCCGCCCCCATGTTCCCGGGAATGGGCGTAGCCATGGCCATTTATTACGTGGTCATTGCAGCCATCTGGTTCATTCCCCTGCTCTACCTGTGGCGCTTTGCAGCGGCCATGAACACGGCGCTGAACGGCAATGACCAGCAGGCACTGAATACCTCGTTCCTGAACCTCAAGTCCTGTTTTAAGTTTGTTGGTATTGTGACCGTCATCCTGCTGGTGCTGGCCCTGCTGGGCGTGGTGGCTGCTGCCATCGGCATGATGGCTATGGGCGGATAAGCTGTGCTGCCTGGAACAACGAGGCAGATCACGTATTAGCGGACAGGTAATTGTAGTCCTTGAGCAGCACCTCCAGGAAGTCGAAGGCTGACATGCTCGTTTGAATGTGCAGGTGGGCCTTTATCTTTTCCGCTGCCCGCTCGGCTAATGAATAGTCATGATGGCTTTTGGCTGCTTCCAGTATACTTTTCAGGGCATTGATGTCGCGGTCGCTCAGCTGCATGATCTGGGGAAAGGAGGGTGTGTAATCTTCCTTTACGTGGGTAAAGATGGTGTCGTGGATGTCGGCTTTTTCAGAGGTCTGGATCAGTAAGGTGTGTGCCAGCATATCGCCCAGCCGCTGGTGCTTCTTCGACGTATTTACGAGGATGATATCCGTCACCAGGAGTCCAAAGGCGGCTGCAATCTGCCAGAAGAAGCCGAGGTTGCCGCCGGAGGCGGTGGGGGCATACAGCAGGATCAGGATCACCATATAGTCGGACGTACGGATCAGCCACCGGATGATGTACTGGCTCAGGGCGGGGCGGCCCCCGTTTTCGGTCACCACGCGCAGGCCCATGATCCGCTTTCCCACACTCTGTCCTTTCATGATCACCTCGGAGATGAGGTGATAGGTCAGCACCGGAACAAACAGCAGCATGATGGTGGCCCACATTCCCTCGTCGGAGCCATCGGAGAACACGCCGGAGCGTACCAGCGACTCAATAAAGCGAAAGACCACGAAAATGTAAAAGATGATCACCAGGATGTCCAGCAGCCAGGCCAGCAGGCGGCGATGAAAGGGAGCTGCCGGGAATTCCAGGTCGATATTAAAGTTCGTGGCAATGCGGATGGTCGACATAACGGTAAATTCGGGAAAACTTCAACGTCGCCAAAATAAATTATTGGACACCCTTCAAATTAAAAATCACTATTTTACAACGAAAACCACTACTGTTTGCGCGAAGGCTTATTCATACGGAAAAACAAAGACCGCTGGCAACGGATGGAGCAGGGCGCACCCTCCAGTGCCGATGAGATGGCCCGGGAATTTACCCAGCTGGTCGACGACCTGGCCTACGCCAAGACCTTTTATCCCAACAGCCGGGTGACCCAGTACATCAATACCCTGGCCTCGCGTATTTACATGAGCATTTACCAGAACCGCAAGGAACGCTCCAACAAGCTGGTGACGTTTTTTCAATACGATGTTCCCTACACCGTGGGTAAGCACCACCTCGTAATGCTCTTTGCCCTCATCGTCTTTATACTCTTTTTCTCGGTTGGCTTTTTTTCGTCCATTCACGATGAGTCGTTTGTACGCCAGGTGCTGGGCGACAGCTACGTGGACATGACTGAAAAAAATATCGAAGAGGGCAATCCTTTTAACGTATATGCCGACAGCAATCCCTTTTCAATGTGGATCCGGATCATGATTAACAACCTCATGGTGTCGTTTTCCTATTTCTTCCGCGGCATCCTGTTTGGCATACCCAGCATTACCTCCCTGGCAAAAGAATCAATACGCATCGGTGCGTTCGAACACATGTTTTATGTCAAAGGCCTGGGCGGGCAGGCGGTGGTGACCGTGCTACTGCACGGATTGCTGGAACTCACAGCCATTATCCTTACCTGCGGGGCCGGGGTGGTAATGGGCAAGAGCTACCTGTTCGCCGGCACGCAAAAGCGTATTGACTCGCTGAAGCAGGGCGCCAAAGATGGGGTAAAGATCGTAGTAGGGTTGGTGCCCGTGTTTATTGTAGCGGCTTTTATCGAAGGCTTTATTACCCGTTATTATAAGATGCCCCTGTTCATGAGCCTTTCCATCCTGGCGGTCTGTGGCGTTTTTATTATCTGGTATTTTATCGTATTTCCTATTTACCTAAAACGTAGGGCTTCCGTACAAGTTCCTGCAGGAGCTCTGCCGGTCCATGGATAAAGCAAGCTTCCATATCAACTCTTTTGGGAAAGCGCTACTGCTGCCCCTGTTGCTGGTTCTCTGCCTCTCCGCCAATAGCCAGGAGGAAGACGACGCGATGAACATTATCGACTCCACCCTTATTACGGAAGTCGAAGCCCTTGAGGAGGAGAACCCATTTGAACCCGTTGTGACCGATGACCAGCAACCTGTTACCACACGTCCTGTTGACCGCCGGAAAGTGGCGCAGATGCAAAAGGACGAAGACTTCTGGTACGTCAATACCGCGCCGGCGAAGCCAAAAGCACCGGCGGCACGAAAGCTGCCAGAGCCACGGAAAGATCCCGAGTGGCTGCGTAACCTTTTGTGGGTACTGGTGGTAGGCGGGTTTGTCGTTCTCATCATCTGGTTCCTGCTGGCCAGCGGTATCACCTTTTTCCATAGACCGCCACCGGCAGTGGCAAGACCCGAAGAAGAGGAGGAGTATTCCACGGAAAACCTATTCGATATTGATTATGAGAGTGCCCTGAAAAGAGCGGTTGCCGCACAGAACTACCGGTTGGCCATCCGCCTGATGTACCTCCAGACCCTAAAGGAAATGGCCCTGCATAACCTGATCCAATACCGGCAGGAGCGGACCAACAACGACTACCTCATGCAACTGTTCCAGACAGGATATTATAAGGACTTCTTCCGCCTCACCCGCAACTTCGAGTACGCCTGGTACGGGCAGTTTGCTGTATCTCCTGCTTCCTATGAACAGATCCGGGACGAGTTTACTTCTTTTAAACAAAGGATGCCTTCGTGAAAAAGCTCTTACCATATGGCCTTATTATACTGGTGATTGGGGTATTGGGTGGCCTTCTGCTCACCTCTTCGCGCAACCGCCCCAAAAGGATGGACGAGCGCATTTCGCTCCGCCAAAAGGATAAGATCCCTTATGGCTTCTATGCGGCCCGCAACCTGGTGCCGTCGCTGTTCCCGAAAGCTGCTTTTTATACCGATAAGCGGGCGCCCGGTTTATGGGATTCCCTTTCCCTCACGGCACCCAATCAGGCGGTCGTGCTGGTGGCCAATACCATGAATGCCGACAGCCGCGAGCTGGAGGACCTTGTGGATTTTGCCAGGATGGGCAACCACGTCTTTATCATCACCAAGTACCTATCGTACGAAGCGAACAATTTCTTTGGCTTCAGCACAGGGGATATTTACAGCGAAGACGGCCTTCAGGTGGAAGCCGACGACAGCTTAAAAGTAAAGCTGAGTGCTCCCCGCTTTGGCGACACGCTTACCTATACTTATCCCGGAAAGCGCCACGCCACCTTTTACAGCAACTGGGATAAAGACAAAGCAGTGGTGCTGGGGTCCAACGGCTCGGGCTATCCCAACTTCCTTCAGTTCAGGGCAGGGAAGGGCGCTATTTATGTGCACACGGCCCCCCTGGCATTTTCCAATTACTTTGTGCTGCACAAGAACAATGTACGGTACCTGGAGCAGGCCTTCTCCGTACTGCCCCGCGACATCAATAGAATTGTATGGAGCGAATACTACCTGACCAAGCCCGGCAACCAGCCCCAGAAGGAACCCAGCATGCTCAGCGTGCTGTTCCGCTACCCTTCGTTTAAGTGGGCTTTTATAACAGCCATTATCGCCCTGCTGCTGTACGTGGCCATGGAGATGCGCCGCAAGCAACGGGTGATCCCCGTGGTGCAGTCGCCTCGCAACGACTCGCTGGATTTTGTGCAGACCATAGGACGCCTGTACTACGACAAGAAAGACCATGGCGACCTGGCAAGGAAGATGTCCGTGTACTTCCTGGATCATGTGCGGAGCCAGTATAAACTGCCTACCCACACGCTCGATGAATCGTTCGTGCACGCTCTGCACGCCAAAAGCGGCTACGGTATCGACAAGGTCAAGTCCCTGCTGCAGTCTATTGAGCACGTGAACACGGCCCGGTCGATCACCGATACGGAGTTAACCCAGTTTCATAACCAGTTAGAATCTTTTTATCAAAATACCTAAGATGGAGACACAATTGTTTGAGCAGCGAACCGATCTGACCGCCCTGAGTGAAGCCGTGATGGCCATCCGCCAGCAGATAAAGAAGATCATCGTAGGACAGGACGAGATGGTGAAGTTGATCATCACCGCTTTGCTCGCCGACGGGCACGTGTTGCTGGAAGGTGTGCCGGGGGTGGCCAAGACCCTCACCGCCAAGCTCACCGCCCGCAGCCTCAATGTGCAGTTTTCCCGCATCCAGTTTACGCCCGACCTTATGCCTTCCGATGTGCTGGGCACGCCTGTCTT
>DASWYM010000521.1:0-4087 GCA_036404975.1 Chitinophagaceae bacterium | reverse complement strand
GATCACCCTGGCCAGCGATGCCCTGTCTTTATTTCGGGTTTGATAGGAGTTTTTCCTAGGTTTCTCCTGAGTCCTATAGACTCAGCTCATACTCGGGTCAAACTCGGGACAAACTCAGCTCAAACTCAGGTCAACCCCCACTGGGCTAAGAAGGGATTAGGGATTCGGGACCAAGGACCAGGTGGGTTTGGGACATGAAAGGATATTGGGGTCTTCGGAAACAACTCCCTTTTAGGGATTGGGGGTATGAAATGACTTACTGACCCAATGACTTTACTATGGAACATGGGCTATGGACTACGGACTTTCTGCCCGCTCACTCCATCATTTCCGGGTCCAGGACAGTGATCTTGTTCAGGGCTTTATAGTAGGTCTTGCCCTTCCAGGTATAGCTTACTACCAGTTCGGAAGTTTCTATTAAGGTGCGGGCGCTGGCGGGAAGAGGAGTAGCACTGGTGGCAGCGCCGGGCTTCAGGCGCACCACTTTCTGGGAGGTCCTGGGGACCAGCACGGTGGTGACCGGGTGGGTAGGAATGTTGCGGTTAATGTGTTCCACGGGCGTTTTTGGCACTGGTTCCACTTCTATCGTATAAGCCTTTTTCCCAATCCACACTCTTTGGGGCTGGATGGTTGTCTTCGGAGAATAAGAGAGGTAGAAATAATACCGGGTGGCTATCCTTTTGCGCACTTCGGCGCCGGGTGAACTGTTTTCGTTTATACCAACCGGCACGGTGCCAGGGGCAACAGCCTGCTTATAGGCCCGCAACGAAAGGCTGGGCTGGGCGCTGCAAACCAATCCTGAGAACATTGTGAGCACCAGTAATAATTTTTGCATCATCATTGCTTTCAAGATTGATTTTCGTTAAATTACAGCGTTTACTAATAAAACACTAAAACTTCTGTAAGACCCCTTGTTATTGTGATTGGGGTCTCGGCTGTTGTGATTAAAGTACAATTACTTACAAACATGAGACGAACGCTTTCCACCTGCCTGGCCTTAGGGCTAATAACCATATTATATAGTTGTACCGGAAAGAGCGTATCCCAGGGTGAAGAACGGAGGTTTGAAGCCAATGGTATGGAGCTGGCGATGCGCCAGGAGTTCCTGATGACCCGGGATTTGTCGCTGGGCACGGTTCCCAAGGAGCGTTTGGATATCGCCCGCGCGAAGCTACAGGCAATTGCTCAAGCCTCGCGCATGCAGGCTTTGGGCTGGGAGGAAAGGGGGCCCAACAACATTGGCGGGCGCACACGCGCCATTATCGTAGACAGCCGCGATGCTTCGGGCAATACCGTGCTGGCCGCCTCGGTGAGCGGGGGCATTTTCCGCACCACCAACTTTACCGCCGCCACACCTCTTTGGACCGTGGTGAACGATAAACTGGTGAACCTGGCGGTGACGGCCATGAAGCAGGATCCCACCAGTCCCAACGTCATGTATGCCGGTACCGGTGAAGGCTGGTTCAACGTGGACGCGGTAAAAGGGGCCGGTATTTACAAAAGCACAGACGGGGGCGTTACCTGGAACCGATTGCCTTCAACTGCTACCTTCGAATATGTACAAGATATAGATGTGGACACCCGGGGGAATGTGTATGCAGCCCTGCGTAACCAATACACAGGAAACCGGGGCGTGGTGCGTTCTACGGACGGAGGCACGAGCTGGACACAAGTGCTGGGTGCCACCGTAACGAATCATCCTACGGGCCGGGCGGCTGACCTGGAGGTGGCTGCCAACGGCGATGTATATGCCACCTTGGGAATCTTCTCCAAGTCGGCAGTGCTGCGGTCGAGCTTTGCGCTGCACGGTGCCAATACCGGTGCGCGGGGCACGTGGGACGAGATTACCCCGGTGTACTCGAAGAAGACCCAGCGGGCCGAGCTGGCCATTGCGCCATCGAATTCCCAGCGGCTTTACCTGCTGCTGCAGGACAGTGCCTCCTCGGAAGTGGACTTTGTGTTCCGCTCCAATAATGCCGGTGCCACCTGGGATTCGCTGCCGGCACCCGTGGTGTTGAACAACGGTGAGAACTCGCAGACCTGGTATAACCTGATTGCTGCCGTGGATCCCTCGAACCCCGATGTGATAGTGGTGGGGGGGCTGCACCTGGCGAGGTCGATCGACGGAGGGGCCAACTGGACGACAATCTCTACCAGTTCCTCCGTACACGTAGACCAGCACGAACTCGTTTACCTGACATCCTCAAGGCTCTACGTGGGAAACGATGGCGGGGTTTATTACAGCGATAATATGAATGCCGGGACCAATCCTACCTTCCGGCACAGGAACAACACATACAATGTCACGCAGTTTTATGCGGCCGACTTCCACCCCACCAATGCTAACTATTTCCTGGCGGGCGCACAGGACAACAATACGCAGCGGTTTAACGCGCCGGGTATCAACACCACCAGTCCTGTCGTTGGTGGTGATGGGGGCTTTCCACACATCGACCAGACTGATGGAGTGATACAGATCGCTGCCACCATTAATAACAACTATTACCGGTCGACCAATAACGGGCAGAGCTTCTCCCAGCTATCCAGCGTAAACAATTTCGAAGGGCAGTTCATCAATCCTACGGATTATGACGATGTACAGAACATACTTTATTGCGGACATGCGAAGGGCAAGTATTATGTGATCTCGAATATGCATACCACGCCCACCGCTATGGAGGTATCGCTGCCTGATATCGGTGAGCGTGAAGTGACGGCCGTAAAATGGGACCACCATGGAACCAATACAATTTGGTTAGGTGCTACTTTAAACGGCAATGTGCCCATGCTTGTGAAAGTGGGTGATGCCAATACGGCAACCCCCAAGGTGCTGACAAAATTTGAGTTAAACCTTCCGGATAATGCTTATATCTCCAGCATCGATGTGGACCCGGGCGACTGGCGGCATGTGCTGGTCACGCTGTCCAACTATGGGATCACCTCTGTTTTCGAGAGCAAGGATGGCGGAGTCAACTGGACTTCTATCGAAGGCAACCTGCCCGACATGCCGGTGCGCTGGGGGATGTTTGTGCACAACACCGCCAGTGTGAACGGAACTACCGGGGGCGGTATCCTGCTGGGTACGGAGCTGGGCGTATGGTATGCAAGCCAGACCAGCGGGGCCACCACCACCTGGGTGCCGCAAAACGAAAGCCTTCCCAACGTGAGGGTGGACATGCTGAAGTACCGGCCTTCCGACCGCCTGCTGCTGGCTGCGACCCACGGCAGGGGATTGTACACGACTCAATTGGCAGCGATCAATACGGGTGTGCCTTCGATTCCGGACACTAAAGAGTTTATCCGCTACACCAGTAACGGCAGCCAGGAGTTGCTCATCAAAGTGGGCAACCTGTCCACTACGAAGATGCAGGTAAGCATCTTTGATATGAATGGCCGCCTGGTAAGCACGGCTGATACCCGCTACACCGATCAGCGCATCGATACCCGGCGCCTGTCAAGGGGTTCGTACGTACTGAAGATCTCTGGGAATAAAGGTGAGCGGTATACACGCCAGTTTGTCAAATAACTTTATGGAGACCCGCCCAATGGAGGGTTTTTTTGTGGGCAGCGGGACTATAGAATTTGTTGTTTTCTTAGCTTTTTTACCCCTGCCGGTAAGGCGGTGGTGTTTATCTTTGCACCCTCATGAGCGTACAGGCCTTGTTGCAGAAGTACCAGCAATCCCCCCGTCTGTTTCAACTAACGGACAAGCTTTCTTTTGCCCAGCCCCAAAGCATTTACCTGAAGAACCTGAGTGGGAGCGCCTCGCAGTTCGTGGCTGCCGCTACCTTCCTGCACACCTCCAACAGCCAGCTGAACCACCTGGTCATCTGTAACGATGCGGAAGACGCCGCTTATTTCCACAATACGCTGGAGAACCTGACACAGGCCCTGAACATCTTTTACTTTCCCTCTTCGTTCAAGAACCGGAAGAATTACCGCCTGCTCAACTCGTCGCACGTCATGCTGCGCACCGAAGCACTGACGCGCTTTTCGCAGCAAATTGGCCAAAGGGTAGGCGCCCTGGTCACCTATCCGGAGGCCCTGTTCGAGAAGGTAGTGGTACCTAAAGCCATCTCGGCCAATA
>DASWYM010000520.1:0-4698 GCA_036404975.1 Chitinophagaceae bacterium | reverse complement strand
CTACATCTTTGGCCACTATCCCCTGCAACAGTACCTGGTAGCTTTCCCCGGCGGACGCTTGCAGGTACCCCGGGCCAGTTGGGACAGCAAGGCGAAAAAATGGTTCCACCAATACGAAGGACAAAAGATACAGCCGGGCGACTGGCTGCACTGGAGCCAGGCCGCGCAGAACTGGAATACCATGTGTGCTACCTGCCATTCGACCAACCTGAAGAAAAACTACTTTATGGAGCAGGATTCCTTCCATACCACCTGGTCCTCTATCAATGTCAGCTGTGAAAGCTGTCATGGGCAAGGCAAATTGCACGTGGATTTTGTGAGCTCCCCGGCCTACAAGAAAGGCGACAAGCCCATAGACACCTACATTAAAAGCACTAAGGGACAGTTCCAGCAACTCAATACCTGCACGCCCTGCCACGCTCTGAAGGCCGATATCAGCCAGGAGTTAATGGCCACCGGCGAACTGCTCGACGATCATATTCCCCAGATCCCCACTACCGAACAGTTCTATGCCGATGGGCAGATAGATGGAGAGGTCTATATCTATACTTCCTTCATGCAAAGCAAGATGATGCATAAAGGCGTCACCTGCAGCAACTGCCACAATCCCCACTCCGGCAAACGGCTCTTTGCCAATAACCAGCTGTGTAACCAGTGTCATGGCAAAACATACGATGATCCGAAGCATACTTTCCATGCCGTGAACACCGTAGCGTCTGACTGCGTCAGCTGCCATATGCCCGGCAAGACCTATATGGGCAATGACTATCGCCACGACCACTCCTTCCGTGTACCGCGCCCCGACCAAAGTGCGCTGTACGGAACGCCCAATGCCTGCAACTCCTGCCATAAGGACAAGTCGGCGCAGTGGGCGGCGGAATCCATCAAAAAGAATTACGGGCCGGAGCGCAAGTACCATTTTTCCGATGACCTCATACCCGGAAGTAAGCTGGATGCCCAATCGGAAGGCCACCTGCTCAAGCTGGTACGCGATACCGCCACGCCTGCTATTATCAGGGCCACCGCTTACTCTTACCTGGGCTCCATCTTCACCGACGCCTCTGCCGCCTCCCTTCGCCAGGGACTGCAGGACCGCGATGCCCTTACCCGCTACCATGCCCTGCGCAGCCTGGCCAACTTCCCGCCGCAGCAATGGATGGAAGCCGCAGGCCCGCTGCTTTCCGATAAGGCCCGCGCCGTGCGCATTGCCGCTGCCGACCTGTTTCTTTCCGTGCCGGAAGCCAACCTGCCCGAGCGCTACAAGGCAGCCTTCTACCCGGCCAAAGAAGAACTCCGCAGCTACGTGCTCTACCAAGCCGACTTTGCCGACGGCAACGTGATGATCGGCGACCACTACCTCAAACAAAATGATTTCAACAACGCCGAGAAGTTTTACCTGCGGGCCCTCAAAAAAGACAGCCTGCTCAACTACTCGCGCCTCAACCTCTCGGTGGCCCAGAGCGCCCAGGGCAAGCAGGGCGAAGCCCTGAAAGTGCTGCAAACCGCTGCCCGCATATCCCCTGACAACGACCGGGTGTTCTTTAACCTGGCCCTGCTGCACATCGAGATGAAAGATACCGCAGCTGCGATAACAGCCTTTGATAAGGCCGTTCGTCTCAAAAGCAGCAACCCCCGCCTGTATTACAACTATGGCCTCCTGCTCCACCAGAAGCGCCAGGCCGCCAAAGCGGTGGACGTGCTGAAAAAAGGAATCGCCCTCAGCCCGCGCGACGAGGACCTCAACTACGCGCTGGCCTTTGTGTACCTGCAGGAGGGACAATCCGCCCAGGCCAAAAAGTTTGTCCAGGCTTTGCAGAACATTGCCCCGGGCAACCCCAGGTACCAGTCCATGCTTCAGATGATACCCTAAAATGGGTTTTGGAGGAACCGTAACCGTTAAATCAATCGCAATAAAAAATAGTTGGGCATTAGACCCTCCTTCGCCGGAAACCCTTACCGGTAGCGGCTTTTAGCACACCCTTAACAGGTTAGCAACTGTATTTTAAACACAAACCCGGCTACTGTGTTCCGTCCACACAAATTACTTTTGTGTCAGAACATTATCCCACCAAGGTGATGTTCTCCCAAAGAAGAAATAAACTCATTCATATAGCAAGCAATCGTTAACGTCCGCTGTTTCTACAGCGGATTCTTTTTGCCCCTACCTTTCCAACCCCCCAGTTTTACTGCCCGGTTCTCCCCCTAATCCCTAATTCCCAATTCCTAATTCCTCTTTACCCATTCCCCAGTCATTCCGTACCCTAACCGCTCTTCATCCGCCCCTTTTAACAGCGGTTCAGGAGCGGTTCAGCAACGGTTCAGGTACGGTTCAACAGCGGTATAGAATGAGCCAGGATAGGCTCCAAACCGGGTCAAACCAGCAGGATCGGCTACCTCAGCGTACAAAATGAAAAGAGGGACCCAAATGGGTCCCCCGGATACAGGTGTCATAGTAAATACTCAAACTTCTTTAGCGCCCGGCAACAACCTTTTCTTCGCTCACGCGGACCTCGTAGGTTTTCTTTTGGATGAACTGCCGTCCAAACATATCGGTGGCTCTTACTTCCACTGTATGGGTCCCGGGCTCCAGGTCGTTGGGTAGTCCTGCCGACCACAGGTGGCGGCACTCTTTGGGCTTTCCCGGCTTATTGCCGGTAAGAAGCGTATCAGATAGATCCCAGCGCATCACCAGGTAAGCATAGGAAGGATCGGCCTCTTTGGCAAGGGCCATGCGCCTCCACTTGCCGTCGTCGACACGGAATTCAACCTTATCGTTCTCGCTACCCATAAAGAAGTTTACGTATAGTCCTCCCCCGGCTCTTGCCCCATGCTTCACAACTTTAGGCATCCAGATGTTCATGTGGTAGTCCGCTGGCTTATCGGCCACCTTATAATCAATGGTGTATTGGTTGCCGGTGAAGTTGATGGTGGCGTAGCCCTTAGGCGTGCCGTCGGCCATGGTGGCAGCGGGAATACCCTGTTCATTCAGTTCGCCGGAATACCAGTCGCCGGAAGTGGTACCTACATTATAATGGTGGTGCGGCTTAGAGCCCTTCCAACCCTCGGTCTCGCCGTAAAAATCCTGGTACTGAATATGGGTATGGGCAGAGAGCGACAACGAGTGCGGGAAGTCCTTGAGCAGGTCAAACAAGACTTGTATTCCTTCGTTTTTCGGATCGCCAATGCGGGGATCCGGGGGAATATGCATAGCCAGTACGATCAGCTTGTCTTTGGAAACCATCTTCAGGTCGTTTTCGATAAACTGCAGTTGATCCGGGCGCAGGCCGCGGCTATAACGTGCTCCTTTCCCGTTGCCGGGATAGATGATGTTGTCGAGGATGATGAAATGTACATTACCATAGTTGTACGAGTAAGTGGCCGGTCCGAACTGGGCCTCAAAGGTTTCATCGGACAGGGTGTCGGCCTGAACATCAAAGTTCATATCGTGGTTGCCCATCACGTTGTACCAGGGTAATCCCAGCTGCCTGATTGCCTGCTTGTACGGCTCGTTCACTTCCAGGTCGTTAAAGGCCTGGTCGCCAAGGCTGATGCCAAATACCGCATTGGTCTTTCCCTTTACTTCGTCTACTACGCCCCTTTTGAAATAATCCACCTCCACCAGGTTACGCGCCTGCGGATCGCCAAAGGCCAGGATGGAAAAGTTGGAGCTTTCCTTTGCGGGCTGCAGGGCGAAATCCACCGACCTGGGCAGGGGACCGGTGGGTGCCACCCCTTTGAACTTCAGACCGGGAGAGCCTGCAGGCTTGTGGTTGTAGTAAAAGCGGGGCAGGTTGTTTTCATCCAGGGCCACCTGGTAATGGGCAGGCTTGATCACAAAGATGATATCATCGCTGTCTACCGGCAGCTCATAGCGGCCCCTACTATTGGTGAGCACCACGTCGCGGCCATTGGAGACGGCTACATTTGGAAGGCCTTTTTCACGGCGTTCTTTCTTTTGGTTCTTATTGGCATCTTCAAAAACATAACCGGTCGCCACCGACTGGGCCTGCAGCGAAGAATGCATCACCAGCGGCAGGAGGAAAAGACCGGCCAGCTTGGTCAAAGGGTGTAAAGAAGGGGTTATCATAATTGGTCTTTTATAATTCGTGGATCCTTTACTTTTTAATAAAGGTTTTGAATAAATTAATGCGTTTGTTTACCTGTAGGAAAAACGGTCCTTCAGGACGATCTCGCGGGACGACATGCCGATCAGGATATCGAAGCCCCCCGGCTCTACCCTCCATTGGTGGCTTTTCACATCCCAGAAAGCCGCATCCTGCGGGTGAATAACAAACTGCACTTTGCGGTGTTCTCCTGCTTTGAGGTAAACCTTCTGAAAAGCTTTCAGTTCCTTCACCGGGCGCGCCACCCTGCTCTCCGGGGCACTCAAATATAATTGCACCACTTCGGTCCCTGCCCTTTTACCGGTGTTGGTCAGTACAAAACTAACGGTCAGGGAATCGCCACCGGCGACTTCTTTTTTCGACAACTGCAGGTCCGAGTAACGGAAAGAGGTGTATGAAAGGCCATGCCCGAAGGGGAACTGCACGTCCTTATTGTAGTTGTCATACCAGCGGTAGCCCATAAAAATGCCTTCGTCGTAGGGTACGTGCACCTGCTGGTGGGGCTTGATGTAGCGGGCGATCTCCTTTTTGCTATTCGCCTCCTCGCCTTTCCAGTAGGCTTTATAAAAGTTGT